>MGOH01000017.1 GCA_001795315.1 Chloroflexi bacterium RBG_19FT_COMBO_48_23 | reverse complement strand
CCTCATCGAAGCCGTGTTCATTAGCCTCGGTCTTAGCCAGAGCGCTGTTCACGTAAATGCCGGCAATCTTGCCTCTCGCTGGAATCATGGTATCATCAACACGCCGCCACGAAGATGTACAACAGCGAACCCCTGCATCAGCATCGAGATAAGCAGGCAAAGTGACCACAACGATAAGGAAATCGTCCTCCAAATCGTGTAACCGGACCCCGACAACCTCTGAGCTCTTGTAGGCTAAGGGGCGGATATATACGTCTTCACGATAGCCGCTCTTTTCTACAAGCTTAACGGTAAATTGGCACAACTCGTCAACCGAATAAGGAAGGCTTATCTTCAAAATGCGACAGCTTTTGAGCATGCGCTCATAGTGGTCTTTAACACGAAATAGAAATAATTGCTCCTGCTCGTCATTCCAGTTACCGCGAATGCCCTCGAAACAAGCGGTACCATAATGCAGAGCATGGGTTAGAACTCCAATTTTGGCTTCGGCAAGCGGCATAAATTGCTTTCGGAAAAAAGCGTACGGAGGCATTCCTCCCTCCTTTTTCTCTAAATTTCAATACGGAAAAGTTAGGTTTAATTATAGCCCCGCCCCATAACAAAAACAAGGTTAACGGGAAAGCGAGGGCGTTTCAAGTATGTAATCATCATCACGACTAGCGAATATATCTTTAAGCAGCAAGGTGCGTCCAGTCTGGATGGAGGTAAAGCCGTATTTATTGCGGATACGGTCAATAGCCTTATCCAGATGAGCCAGCCGTTGTGGCCTGGAATCAAGCAAATGAAGTTGCCTGCCATAACCGACTAAGTTGGATACTCCAACACCAATAAGTCGTACCAGCTTTCGATTTCTAGCCAGAGCCTGGTCAAGCAACTTAACTGCCCCCGCAAAAATGGTTTCATCAGCATCTGTAGCCTCTTTGGAACTAATGCGGCGGGTAATGGTTTCAAAATCGGCATATCTCAATTTTAAGGTTATAGTTCTAGCATGCTTGCCCTCCTGGCGCAACTCAGCGCCGACTCGCTCACACAGATAACGCAGGATAGCTTGAAGAAAGGCGGTGTCCAAAGTATCTTCAGCGAAAGTGGTCTCTCTGCTGATAGACTTGGCCTCGCCCTGTGGTTCCACCTCCCGGTTATCTATGCCTTTTGCATAATGATGAATCATCATTCCAGCAGTACCCAAACGATTCTTGATTGTTTCGAGGGGCAAAGCCGCCAACTGGCCAATAGTCTTTATTCCCAGCGCCTTCAATGCCTGCTCTGTTTTTTTGCCAACACCGGGCAAGCTGGCTACGGGCAATGGTGCTAAGAATTCCTTTTCATGCCCCGCAGGCACCTCAACCAGGCCATCCGGCTTACCTAAATCAGAAGCAATCTTAGCCACCACTTTACAACCAGCCACACCCACCGAGGCAATCAGCTTAAGTTCCTTCTTGACACGTTCCTTTATGCGCAATGCCAGATCATGAGGGGTACCATAAGCCTCACAGCCAGTAACATCAAGATAAGCCTCATCCAGTCCTGCCGGTTCCAAGCAAGGCGAAAAATCAGCCAGAATCGCCATAAACTTTTCTGATGCATCACGATAGGCTGGGAAGCTACCCTGAAGGAAAATAGCCTGGGGACAGAGACGATAAGCCTGGGCCAGAGGCATACCAGCCCGAATGCCGAAAACACGGGCGTCATAGGAGGCCGAGGCTACCACGCCACGGCGGTCAGGCCGCCCACCAACTACTACCGGCTTACCAAGCAAGCTCGGTGCCAGAACCTGCTCCACGGAAACAAAGAAGGCATCCAGATCAATATGCAGAATGTAATGATTCACGTTCAGCAACGATTATAGACTAGATGAGAAAAGCTAACAAGGAGAACTCGGTGTGAAAAATAATGCGAGGCTGAAGCCTCGCATTACAACGCTAGACTGAGTAAATTTTTCAGGTATCACACAAACTTCGGCGGTGGTGCTTTCTTGGGGTCAATCCCAAGCTCTTTAAGCCCTTTATTGCGTAACATTTCCAAGAGCGACTTCAGTTTTTGGCGCTCCGCTTCAGAAAGGGCAGACATTATCTTCTGGACAGATTTCCTTTTCAGTGCTTGCTTATAAGCCTGCTGCCCCTTCTCAGTTATGGTGACTCTCACCAAATTCTTTCTGTGCAAGTCCTTGGTTTTCTTAACGAGTCCGGCTTTTTTCATCCTCTCTATAATCCCAGAAACCGAATGGGGCCGTCGGAACATCATCCGTGATATCTGGGCCGGTGTCACCTTATCGCCAATAGCTTTAATAACAAATAGAACCTCAGCCTGTGTGGCTGGAAAGCCATGTTCCTGCAGTTCTGCTTCTCTGGCATTAAATATTATGTCGCTTACCTGATGCAGCAGCACCCACAAGTTATAGTCACGATCAACACCTGAAACTTCTGCCATAATACTCTCCTTCTTGAAATCTAAAATTACCACTCACCCGATAGGGTCACTACCCTCGTCAGTGAATTAGTTCTCCAGGGAGAAAACTACCTGGTAATTTGATTCTATCACAATAATCTGCAAAAAAACAAAGGTCTCTACATAGCATTATCATCGTTCGTGATAGGTCAAATGGCTAAAGTATCAATACTCCAGTACTAAAGTACCATTGTGTTACGAGGTTTGACCTCAATATAAGAGGACTATTGATGATAAGATGTTTCCTGGCCGAAAACTGACACACTACCTATTGTCAGTTTTACTTGTCGAGTGACCTCTTGAGACCAAGGCCTTCACCCGGCGCTCGAAGGTTACCCTATCCAGAAGAACCTGCCTCTGGCACTTAAGACACTTTACCCGAATATCAACACCCAACTTCACCACCTGCCATTCATCGCCCCCACAAGGGTGCTTCTTCCGTAAGCGAACTACATCACCGAGCTCTATATCCATACATCTCAGCGGACAATCTGGCTAACTAATTTATTAATACTATCGCGTAACTCTAGCGCATTATTGCGGGCAGCCTGAGCAAAGTCTTTTCCTTGAGAAGCATAAAGAATTTGCC
This sequence comes from Chloroflexi bacterium RBG_19FT_COMBO_48_23, assembly GCA_001795315.1. The sequence goes on along the minus strand of MGOH01000017.1, from coordinate 2,476 downwards.
GTGAGACAGCGATAATCGCATTTACCCCCTGATCATCGACTCCGTATTTAACCGTAGAAGCTAGATCACCACCCTGCGCCCCGATGCCCGGTATAAGAAGTGGCATTTCCGGGCATAACTGCCGAATCGCCTTAAGCTCCTCAGGATATGTAGCTCCAACAACCAAGCCAATATTGCCACTAACATTCCACTCCTTAGCTTTACGAGCTACCGCCTCATACAGCGGGATGCCTTGACCATTAACCAAGTTCTGAAAATCCACTGCCCCGGGGTTAGACGTCCGGCACAGGATAAAGACCCCTTTATCTTCATACCCGATGAATGGCTTAATTGAGTCAAAACCGAGATATGGGTTGACAGTAGCTGCATCAAAACCGAAGGTGACAAAAAGGGCTTTAGCATAGGCTTTAGCTGTGTTGCCGATATCGCCTCGTTTACCATCGCCGATTATCGGGATATGGCCAGGTATGTGTTCGACTGTCTTCTGTAAAGCTTTAAGCCCTTCAACACCTAGAGATTCATAGAAAGCCAGATTGGGCTTATAAGCACATACAAGGTCGGCAGTGGCATCAACTATAGCCTTATTGAACTCCAGAGGACCTAATTTGGGCATCAGCCCCAAGTCAGGGTCAAGTCCAACACACAGCAAACTCTTGTTTAGACTGCCAGCTGCCAGAAGCTTATCAACAAATCTCATGTGTGCCTAAATGGAATTATAGCCTAAGAACCAGAGTTATCCAAGCTGTTGCCAGTTTGCTTAATGATCAGAGTATTCCAAAACTTTAGCTCTTATCAACAAAATGATGAATTGTCACACTTGGCATTACCAGAATCTAACGAGAATGTCCTGCAACTTGCTGTAGGGGGTTCATTATAATTTAAATTTCTCTCTGAAATACGTATCTCGGACGTTTTTTGCCTTTTTTTCGGCCCATGATTCCACACCCATTTTCTTGATTAGGTTCAAGTTGAAAACCTTCGTATTGTGAGGCCTCTCTGACGCTTTATCCGCATAGGGATGAAGGTGGTCGCATGGAAAGTCAGAGCAGTCACAACAAAAGCTAATGCCTTTTTTCTCAATGCACTTGTAAACATTACAGGGTTCAGTCATACCCAGGAAGGTTATCGTTCCTTTCTCATTGCGACAACCACGGCAAACCGCCTGCTCAAAAGAAATATCCATGTTCTTGGAAATCGCTGCTCTTAGCCGTTCGTTTTCCCTTGCTAAGTACATAGGGCAGTTAAAACAATCTATTCCACAGGGTGCAGTCATATGTCTATAATCCATGGCATCTCCTCTCTCTGTCCCATAGACATCAAATATACACACCATAATACCCAAAATACAGAACTGGGTCTACATTATGTTGTGCGGTATGCGATGAAAGATGCCGCTTGCAGCCGCATCTCAAACTCTACTCCCAAAGACAAGGCGATAAATCAAAAAATAAGATATATGGCTTTTGACAGGTTGAATCAAGCCAAGTATGATTTATATAAATCACAATGAGACGAAAGCTAAAACAATCTCTCAAAGAATTAATACTTTCAGTTACCATGTTGGTGTTGCTTGGTTTGGGCGCATGCACAGCATCGCCGACGTCTACGCTAGACACAACGCCCAAACCAACACCTGGGCCCGTGCAGGAACCTGCAGCTAGGCCAGCACCTTCAGAGCTAGTACCGCGCATAACTATAGAGGAATTACTGCAGAAAATGGACAACAAGGCTAACATCCTTGTTGTCGATACCAGGCACAAGGAGCAATACGATGTGGACCACATCAAGGGAGCTGTATCTGCTCCTCTTTCTACCATAATTGAGGGAGGATGGATGCCACCATCTGATAAAGAAATTATACTCTACTGTAGTTGACCGAAAGAGAACACCAGTGCCCGTGCGGCGCTCCAATTGATTCACAAAGGCTTCTCCTCAGAAATAGAAGTCTTAAAAGGTGGATATGATGCATGGAAGGCAGCAGGCTACCCTATGGAAACGGGAGTCCCCCAGGACATCAGATAACAACCTGGCTGGTGGAAAATTGTGACTTTTTTGTGATCTCGTTTATAAACAAGCCATAGTACAGAGATAATAGATATTAAGCCAGCAAGGAGATGAGGCGATGGAATTAAAAAATGTTCCCGGCAAAAATCTGGGGCGTCTGGTGTTGTATGCTCTAAGCACATGCCCGTGGTGCAAAAAAACAAAGCAATTGCTAAACGACATGGGTGTAGAATATTACTACGCCGATGTTGACCTGATGACAGCCGACGAGAAGGACAAAACTATGCGCATAGTAGAGAAATGGAACCCCACGCGTTCCTTTCCCACTCTGGTAATAGACGACAATAAATGCATAGTCGGTTTTCAGGAAGATGAAATCCGAAAGGCCTTAAAGCTATGACTGAAGAGACAGCAGTAACTCCAGGCGAAGTCGATAGATTATATGAGCAGCTAAAAGGTGAAGATGAAGCAA
>MGOH01000016.1:162-6940 GCA_001795315.1 Chloroflexi bacterium RBG_19FT_COMBO_48_23 | reverse complement strand
CGTCGGGCAAATAAAGTCTGACGACATGTATTATTGGTTTCTGGGAGCTTCTGAAAGCTTGTACAAGGCTTTGTATTTTAGGCAGGATATCAATTGTACCAGGAATCTCAAATGGGGCGCCGGGAATCGTACAATCATGCTGCACATCAATAGTAAGCAGCACGACCCTATTATAATCAGGATTTGTGTAGTCGTTCATTCTAGGAATTTATTTCAGTTACATTGATGTGGGACTATCACCATCAGTTTTGTGCCCTTCTTCAAACAGATGTTACATGTTTGTTATGAAAGGGCAACGAAGCCTAAACTTCTTATTTTATATCTATGGTCGGGGTGAGAGGATTTGAACCTCCGACCTCATGGTCCCAAACCATGCGCGCTAGCCACTGCGCTACACCCCGCAACGAAAAAAGTATAGTTCAATTAGTTTGATATAGTCAAGGAGTCATGCGCAGTTATCGGCTGGTGTAGCTATTTGCAGGTGGGACAGGTATCGAAGAAGTCCTCAGGCAGGTTCCACTTTTTCTTGATGTATTCTAATTGCTTTTCCGGTGCCCAGTAATTCCCGCACACTTTACATTTCTTAAGTTTGAATTCCACTTTCCAGTTGTAGATTATCCTGGAGTCTTTTCTGTCCTCCATTTTTATGGCGCCGGTTGGGCATATATAGTAGCAGGAACCACAGCCTATGCAATCTGCGGCTGGTTCTAAGAAGGGGGAGGCAGGTTCTTTAGTTATGCCTCTATTGACCAGGCTAATAGCGCTGACACCAACAACTTGCTCGCAGGCTCTAACGCATAAACCACATACAATACAGTCGTTGTCTTCTAGATACTCAGACTTAAAAGATGGTTGCTCAATGCCCATCTGTGATGCGAGTTTCAGTATCACCTTATTTTTAGAGCATCTTGCCAGTAATAACTCCAAAAGCATTTTACGATTACTTATAACCCTGGAAGAATCAGTTTTTACTTTCAATCCTGCTTCCACAGGATAAAGACATGATGTGACTATTCTCGTACGCTTTCCTTTGGAAATTTCTACGATACACAGTCTGCAGGCGCCGTATGGTTCTAACGCTTCATTATGGCATAAAGTGGGTATATCAATACCGTTTTCTCTGGCTACCTGAAGTATTGTTTGCCCTTTTTCAGCCTTAAGTTCACGTCCGTCAATATTTAAGGTTACCATCTTACTCTCTACCTACAGCTCCTAGTTTACAGACGTCGTAACAAGCTCCACACTTGATACACTTCGACTCATCCAGGGCAACCGGTTTCTTTTTGCCTAGGAAAGTTATAGCATCTTGAGGGCAAGCTTTAACGCAAAGTCCACAGCCCGGGCATTTTTCTTCTATTATGTAGTAATGGATTAAAGCTTTACAGACACCTGCGGGGCATCTCTTTTCCTTAATATGTGCTTCATACTCATCTCTGAAATAGCGGATAGTGGTAATAACAGGATTTGGTGCCGTGTTACCAAGGGCACAGAGAGAGCTGTCTACGAGGGTGGCGGAAAGCCGTTCCAGAAGGTCGATATCTTCTTCGCTGCCCTTCCCCTCAGTGATATCATCCAGAATTTGCCGCATTCGCTTTATTCCCTCACGGCATGGCACGCACTTACCACAAGATTCCTCTTCGAGGAAGGTGAGAAAGTACTTAGCGATGTCTACCATGCATGTGGTCTCATCCATGACAATCATGCCACCTGATCCCATCATCGAGCCAGCTTTAGTCAACTCGTCGAAATCTACTGGTGAGTCAAGCAGGCTTTCTGGGAGGCAGCCACCAGAAGGTCCACCGGTTTGTACTGCCTTGAATTTCTTCCCTTCCCGGATACCGCCGCCAATATCATAGATGATTTCCTTTAAGGTTATGCCCATTGGTACTTCTACCAGTCCTGTGTTTTTAATCCTACCCACCAGAGAGAAAATTTTTGTACCCTTGCTGCCATCAGTGCCTAAGGTACGGTACCAATCAGCGCCTTTATTGATTATCACGGGTACATTAGACCAGGTTTCTACATTGTTTAAGTTACTAGGTTTATCCCATAGGCCCTTTTCCACTGTATGGACATATTTAGCTCTTGGCTCTCCAACCTTGCCTTCGAGGGATGCCATTAGTGCAGTAGACTCACCGCAAACGAAGGCACCTCCACCTCTGGTTATGCGCACATTAAAGTCAAACCCTGAGCCTAGTATATTTTCTCCGAGCAATCCTAGCTGTTGTGCTTGGTTTAGAGCAATTGTTATGTTAGCTAATGCTAAGGGATATTCGTTGCGCACGTAAATATAGCCTTGATTAGCCCCGATGGCATAGGCACCGATGATTAGACCTTCAAGTACACTGTGAGGATTGCCGGAAAGTAGACCTTCGTTAGCGTAAGCTCCAGGGTCACCCTCATCAGCGTTCACGATGACATACTTTATATCTCCAGGTGCATGACGGCAGGATTCCCACTTCGTTCCTGTGGGGAATCCTGCGCCACCTCGTCCCCTTAAACCTGAGCGTTTGATTTCTCCTATTATCTCTTCTGGAGTCATTTCGGATAGAGCTTTGGCTAAAGCTGTGTAGCCACCAATAGCGATATAATCACCTATCTTAATCGGGTCTATTTCAGTGTTATTGCCGAGGATGTTTCGCTTTTGCTTCTGGTAGAACGGGACTTCGTTCCTATGTACAATCTTTTTGCCGCTTGTGGGGTCGGCGTGAAGTAATCTGTCAATAATATTGCCTTTACTGACCGTCTCACGCAATATCTCAGGCACGTCTTCCAACTTCACTTGTTGGTAGAAAATATCACCCGGTTGAATGACTACAATGGGGCCTTTCTCACAGAGACCATGACAACCTGTTATTCTCAACTCTGTCTTATTTTCCAGACCTTGTTGTGATATTTCTTGCTTAAAGGCTTGTATGATATGGGCGCAGTCATAAGGATGGCAAGCGGTACCGTTGCAGACCGCAATCAGTGCCTTGTCTGATTTTCTTCCATTTATTAGCTCTTTTTGCAGAGCCTCTAAGTCTTGTTTCGAACGGAATTTTTTTGGCATTTCGTTTTTGTTAGCACTCACTCAAATTTGGTAAGCACACTGTCTACTTTGTCTGTGCTCATATGTCCGAAATATTCACCGTCGATCTTCACGGCTGGCCCTACGGCACAACATCCCATGCAGTTGACTGTCTCCAATGTGAATTTGCTGTCTTTGGTAGTTGCACCTCGCTTGATAGCTAAATCTCGTTCAATCCCTTCTAGTATTCTGGCGGCACCTCTGACATGACAGGCAGTACCCAGGCAAACATTAATTAGGTGTTTACCTCTGGCTTCGAGGCTGAAAGCTCTAAAAAAAGTAGCTACGTCGTACACTCGGCTTGCAGGAATGCCCATGGTTTCACTTACCTGAATAAGTGCCTCTTTGGGAAGATAATGGTATTCAGTCTGGATATCCTGAAGTATAGAAACCAGTTGACCTTTGTCCCCATTGTATTTGTTTATAATAGAATTAACCTTTTTATTCATTGTTAGTAATTATTTCTGGTAGCGCTCTCTTTGAGTTTGGCATATTTAGCAGCTACCCTTTCTTGGATTTGTGATATCGTCTCTTTCGAAAGATGCCTGAATCTTCCCTGCAGTTTGAAGTAATCCTCTACAGGACGCAACTTCGGGAAATCTAAATTCAGCGTATATTTGCCTTCTTCCACCTCATAGAGAGGGAAAATGCCTGTCTCAACAGCTAGTCGCCCTGCCCTGATAGTTAAATCGGAAGGTAGTCGCCAGCCGGTGGGACAAACCGACAATATATGAATGTACGACGGCCCTTTGACTTCCATGGCTTTACTAATTTTGTTCATAAGGTCAAAAGGATAACTATGGCAAGCTGTAGCTACGTAGGGTATGTCATGAGCTACAGCGATAGCTGGCAAATTTTTCTTCCATGTGGTCTGCCCGATGCTAAACTTGCCTGCTGGTGAGGTCGTGGTAGAGGCACCAAATGGAGTGGCACTGGAGCGCTGAATGCCGGTATTCATATATGCCTCGTTATCAAAACAGATATATATAAAGTCGTGGCCTCTCTCGAGGGCACCGGATAGAGCTTGAAAGCCGATGTCGGCAGTGCCGCCGTCACCACCCATAGCTACCACCTTGGTTTTCCTGGTGTACTTACCCTTGCGGGTCAGGACTTTTATTCCGGCTTCTATTCCGGAAGCCACTGCCGCGGTATTCTCAAACAAAGTATGAATCCAGGGAACTTCCCAGGAGGTGGTAGGAAGTGGCGAGGAAACTATTTCCATACATCCGGTTGCATTGGCTATGATTACATTTCGACCCAGAGCCTTACACACAAGCCTTACAGCTAAGGCTTCACCGCAGCCCATACAGGCGCGATGTCCCGGGGCAAAGTATTCTTTGGTCGTTACTAATCGTGGGACATATATGGCTAGACTTTCCACTACTCTCTGACTCCTATCATCTCGAATTCATCAAGCTTACCTTGCTTCGCTTTATCCATCCCATGAAGAATCATATCCTCAAAACCTTTGGCTGAAACTTCCCTTCCGCCGAGGCTGCCTACAAAACTTACAATCTTCGGCCTGGTCTTTAGTGGGTAAAGTGCTGCTTGTATTTCAGAACAGACCGGTGGTGGTCCTCCGAGAGAAAGAGCTCGGTCGAAGATGATAAGCACTTGGGCTTTGCCTACGGCCTGGCGTAGCTCCTCAGTTGGAAATGGCCTCCATAGACGCAACCTTACCAGTCCCACCTTTTGACCCTCTGCCTGCATTTTATCAATGGCCATCATGGCTGTTTCACTGAAGCTCCCCATGCACAGCAGCAAAACGTCAGCATCTTCTGTCTTGTAGCTTTCTACTGGTGCGTAATGACGCCCTGAAAGCTTACCAAACTCTTGCCACACTTTGAGAATTACTTTCTTAGAGTCTCTTAATGCGACCTCATGTGCCTTTTTGGTCTCGGTGTAAATGATTGGAGGACCAAATGCGCCCATGGTTACTGGCTTATCTGGATTGAGAGGATAAGGATGCCGGTATTCAGGAAGGAATTTATCTACCACTTCTTGCTCTAAAAGTTCGACAGATTCGATTGTGTGTGAAATGTAAAATCCGTCGATGTGGACTATTGTTGGTAGCAAGACAGTGTGGTCTTCAGCAATACGAAAGGCACACAACATCAAGTCAAAGGCTTGTTGAGCATTTTCGGCGAATATCTGAATCCAACCGCAGTCTCGGATTGCCATCGCATCAGAATGGTCTGTCCAGATGCTTAATGGTGCTGAGAGTGCTCTGTTGGCTACTGTCATGACTATTGGCAATCTTAGTCCTGAGGCCACATATAGTACCTCGTGCATAAGTTCCAGTCCCTGACTGGCGGTAGCAGTAAAAGTTCTGGCACCTACAGCCGAAGTCCCCAGGCAGGCGCTCATTGCTGAATGTTCTGATTCCACTGGAATATATTCGGCATCTAGCTCACCGTTAGCTACAAACTCGGCTAACCGCTCCACGATATGAGTTTGAGGTGTAATTGGATAAGCGGCTACAGCTTCGACACGGGCCAATTTGATAGCCTCGGCTATGGCGAAGGAGCCCTCCATGCCTATTCGCTTTATTGCCATCTCTATTCTTCCTCTACCATCTTTATAGCTTCTGTCCAGCACTCGCGGGCACAAATACCACATCCTTTGCAGTAGTACGGATTGGCTTCGAAGTAGCCGTCCTTATTTTGTCCGATGCACCCTTCTGGGCAGAAAAGGTAACAAATTCCACATTTAATGCATTTCTGTTGGTCCCATACTGGAAGTTCTGATTTCCAATCTCCGGTACGATATTGCTTGGCATTTCCCGCCTCAGTGATAACACAGCCGGGTAGTAATTCCCGCCAGGATGGAAATGTTTCCGTTTCGAACGTTTTGCTTGACTTTTTAACAACGCCGCTAAGTTCAGCTACTTCAGTTTCTTCATAGGCTCTGCGGCAGGCGTCGCTGTTGCCCTTGGCTCTGGCACCAAAGCGCTCCTTTAGAGGCTCTGTTAGCGATTCTAGCCCTATTATATCTGTAGCCTTGATCAGGGCACCGAGCATTGTAGTGTTGACGATTGGAACGCCGATTGTCTCTCGGGCAATAGAAGCGGCATTAACTACAGCAAGCTTCCATGGGCCGTTCAATTCCGACTTTATGTCAACCAAAGTTTTGGTGGTGTTGATTACTAGAACGCCGCCTTCCTTTAGTCCCGCAGTGACATCTGTGATATAAATTAGGCCCGGGTCTAAGATTACCACGATGTCAGGATTTGTTACCGAAACTCTGGCTCTGATGGGGGTGGTATTGCTAACACGGTTAAAAACCAGCACCGGGGCTCCCCTTCTTTCCGGGCCGAAGCTGGGAAATGCCTGGGCAAATTTGCCTTCTTCTATAGCTGCCAGTGCCAGCAGTTCAGCCGATGTTACTGCCCCTTGACCACCTCTTCCGTGCCAACGAATTTCGATTATCTCGTCTCTTTTTTTCAAATTCCTCAATTTCCTTAAAACGCCCCTGGAGGGACTTGAACCCTCGCGCCCGGCTCCGGAGGCCGGTGCTCTATCCCCTGAGCTACAGGGGCTTTGGTTATTTTAAACACTGCTGCCCTATTTGGCAACCTTTTACAACCTAGGCAATTCGTGCTCTGAAGTGAGCGCTCAAAATGCCTACTCCTCTTGCTGTAAAGGCTTGCCTGTGCTTTTGGCCGATTCAGCAGGCAGCTTGAAAAATGGCTTTAGCATCGCCGGCGTT
>MGOH01000016.1:0-118 GCA_001795315.1 Chloroflexi bacterium RBG_19FT_COMBO_48_23 | reverse complement strand
GTCTCGGCCTATGGCTCCTGCCAAAAGCCCAGCCCCGGCAATAATCAGACCTACCTCGCCTCTCGGTACCATACCTATGCCGACTATCATGCTTTCGGTATGGTTCATCTTGCCTGCG
>MGOH01000015.1:594-6518 GCA_001795315.1 Chloroflexi bacterium RBG_19FT_COMBO_48_23 | reverse complement strand
CGAAATAAATTAGAATTTCGAGACTTAAAAAATCCTTGCCGTCAAGCGAGGATTTTTTTATTGATGGACCATCTCTATTGACTTTAGTTTGCTTATACTCGATGTGATATAATTTCAGATAAGCCTTGGTTGGCTTCCTGAGCGATGAGAGATAAGGAAGTAAAGACACGGATAGTATCAGGCAAGCCCAGCGTCGATGATGTTTCTCTGGATACTAACCTCCGTCCAAGACGTCTGAGCGATTTTATCGGGCAGGAAAAGGTTAAAAGTAATCTCGAAATAGCTATTACTGCTGCTCAGAAACGCGGAGAGCCGTTGGACCATGTTCTTCTTTACGGGCCTCCCGGATTAGGAAAAACTACATTAGCTTACATCATCGCTGCTGAAATGGGCGTCAATATTAGGATTAGCTCGGGGCCGGCGATAGAGCGTCCCGGTGACCTGGCATCCATCCTGACTAATCTCCAAAAGAATGATGGCTTCTTTATTGACGAAATTCACCGACTTGGTCGCCCGGTAGAGGAGATACTGTATCCGGCGATGGAGGATTTTGCCATAGACATCATTCTTGGTAAGGGGCCTGGTGCCAGAAGTTTACGCTTAAGTCTGCCTCATTTCACCTTAATTGGAGCTACCACCCGTTTTGCCATGATGAGTCCGCCTCTGAGGGATAGATTTGGCGCTGTTTACCGCCTCGATTTCTATGACGAGCCGGCTATAAAGACGATCTTAAAGCGTTCAGCAAGCATTCTCAAAATAGATATAGATGAGTCCGGCATCAGCCAGATTGCCTGTCGAGCTCGGGGAACACCGCGGGTAGCTAATAGATTGCTTAAACGAGTGCGCGATTATGCCCAGGTAATGGCAGATGGAGTAATTACTGAAACCGTTGCCGGTGAAGCACTTGCCAAATTGGAGATAGACAGCGTCGGACTGGATGAGATAGACCACAAGGTTATACGTACTATAATTGAAAAGTTCGATGGCGGGCCGGTCGGGCTGGAAACCATCGCTGCTTCTATAAGTGAGGAAGCAGATACTATAATGGATGTTTACGAGCCTTATCTTCTTCAATTAGGATTTCTGGAGCGGACGCCTCGCGGCAGGTTGGCTACAAGGCTTGCCTGTGAACACCTGGGAGTTGCTTATAAGAAGGGGCAATCATCTCAGGCAAGCTTGTGGTGAAATTTACCGGACACTTTCACCTTTTTTGTGATGGGCTTTAGAGATAAACTCGCTATTCTCTTACTTTCAGTTGTCTTATTGCTGCCATCAGCTTGCCAACAGCCGTCTGACATGGCTTTGGTGACCAAAGTTATCGATGGCGATACTATTGTTATTGAGGGTGGTTATCATGTGCGTTATATTGGCATAGACGCCCCCGAAAGCGGTGAATTCTATTACCTGGAAGCTAAGCAAGCAAATGAAGACCTGGTAGCTGGCAAAAAGATTAGACTGGAAAGCGATATTTCTGATAAAGATAGCTATGGAAGATTGCTACGTTACGTTTATGTTGACGATAACTTTGTCAATGCCGAGATAGTAAGCCGAGGTTGTGCCTGGGCTATAGCCTATCCGCCTGATGTTAAATATCAGGTATATTTAGAAGCCATGGAAAGCGAAGCCAGACAAACAAAGCGGGGATTCTGGAGATAGAAAGAAGCTCATCTCGTATTCTCGAGAAGAGTTAACGAGCTGATTTATTGTGTAGCTTTAATGGTTTCTGGTCAGATGTTTTTATTTTCCGCTCCAGCAGTGCCGGCCCAAGAACAAGTATCAAGGAAAGCAGGACAAGGAGCAGCCAACCGCCGAAGCCAATGGCACTATTGCCTCCCAAAGCCACTATCACCAGTATCAATGTTTCGAGGGTTAATAGAGCTCCGACTTTAGCCCAGCGCTGCCTGATACGGATGAAAGTGGCTACGGTTAGAGCCAGTACTGCAAAGCTCAAAGCAATCTGAGAAGCAAACTCTTGAAGCTGCTTGTACCATATAAGTGTATCGTCCAATTCTAGTGCTAGCATCCAGCCTAAAACTATAGGAATAGGAAGCAGCATTAATGAGGCGAATATCCAGTCCTTTCTAATGGTTTTCTTGGTTACGGGTACTATGACGAGCAGGGCTAATGGAATGTAGGCAATGGCTGCGAACCAGGTCCAGCTGCCGGGCAAATATATCAACAGGGTGCCGATGGCTATAACTGGAGTCAGACAATAACCCAGCCAGGGGAATAGCCAGGCAGGCTTACCATGACACCAGCCATAGATTACAGCACAGACAACTGCAATTATGATTCCAATCAGCCAGATGGTGTCTTTCCAGAAATGCAGGGCAAAGAGCGCGGCAATTAAAAGATGGGGTAGAGCGGCGAAAAGAGCTTGACGCCAGCTACCCTGGTTATATACCTCATACATTTGCCTGGCAACAACTCGTGGAGACCCCAAAAGGTTTGCTGCGGTAATGGACGCTTCTTCTTCAGAGAGTCCGGACTCTATTAATTCGCGGCTTTTGTCTTCAAGGTGCGTGTTTAACTCTCGCACCACATCGCTTTCGATTGTGGGCTCAAGCCTTAGACAGTCTTTGAGGCTATCTGTGTAGCTCGATTTAGCTGGCATGTTTGTTAACCAGTTGCAGGTTGCATGATTAAAGCCACAGCAGTAGAAAAATCTTGCCAGGTAGCTAATCTTTCAACCAGGGCTTTTTGTCCTTTTGTTGTTATGTAATAATAGCGCCTTTCTTGCCCGCTCGGCAGACGCTGCCATCTACCCTGAATTAGTCCGGCTTTTTCCAGCCGGTGGAGAGCCGGATAGAGAGTGCCTTCCTTGAATTGAAAGTAGCCATTACTTCTTTTTTCTATTTCTTTTATGATTTGGTAGCCATACATTGGCTGATTGTTGATCAAGCAGAGAAGCAAAGAGTCAGTGTTGCCTTTGAGTAATTCACGCCTGTAATACATTTTGCACCTCGCTTAAAACGTCGAACTCAGTCTTAAGAATAGCATCGGCGGATGTTATCGTCAAGTCCATAGCGCCTTATTTGACAAAAGCTATTTTTAGCTGTATATTATCTCCAGATTTTATCCTCTGGTGGTTAGAGCGAGGTGGAACCACCCGTTCTCATCCCGAACACGGAAGTGAAACGCCTCAGCGCAGACGATACTGGGGGGGCAACTCTTTGGGAAAATATGCCACTGCCAGGGGGTTTATCTAAATTCCTTGAAGTCAGGCATTCGCTCTGCACTAAATAGTATCCGAAATTTCCCAAAGCTTTGACACTTCTAATCAAACGTCTTATAATTCTAATTAGAGGTATCGGTCAATTCACAGAAAGAGGCTTATAGACAAGGACACATATGGCCAGTAGATTTGAGAAATTTTCAGAGAGAGCTCGTCGAGCCCTGACCCGTGCCCAGGAAGAAGCACAACGTTTCGGGCATAATTACATTGATACTGAACACATATTGCTGGGCTTGATAGCTGAGGAAGATAGTGTAGCCAGTAAAGTCCTGGCTAACATGGGTGTACTTCCGAATAAGGTACGAGCTGCTGTGGAGTTTGTGGTGGGGCGGGGAGAGAGGTCGGCAATCGGCGAAGTGGGGCTTACTCCCAGAGCAAAAAGAGTGATTGAGCTTGCGGTTGACGAAGCCCGCCGCTTAAACCATAGCTATATAGGCACCGAGCATCTCCTGTTGGGTCTGCTGCGTGACCGCGAAGGCGCGGCGGTTGGTGTTTTGGAGAGCTTCGGTATCACCTTCGATAAAGCTCAAACTGAGATAAACAGTGTTCTAAGCCAAAGTGCACCTCAAGCGCGTGCTGTTGCCCGTGGACCCGGCCGGACACCGGTCTTAGACCAGCTTGGAATTGACCTGACCAACGCAGCTCGAGCTGGAAAGCTTGATCCCATTGTTAACCGCAGCAAAGAGATTGAGCGAGTTATCCAGATACTCAGCCGTCGCACGAAAAATAACCCGGCACTTATAGGTGAGCCGGGTGTTGGCAAAACAGCAATTGTTGAAGGTCTGGCGCATCGAATTGTTGCCGGTGATGTCCCAGAGACGCTGCAAGGTAAGCGACTGTTGACCCTCGATATAGGTTCGCTGGTAGCTGGCACGAAATATCGCGGCGAGTTTGAGGAAAGACTGAAAAAGGTCATTGACGAGATAAAAAGCGCTGGCAATTGTGTGATTTTTGTTGATGAATTACATACTATTGTCGGTGCCGGCGCTGCTGAGGGTGCTGTTGATGCCTCCAATATCTTGAAGCCGTCGCTTTCACGTGGTGAGCTGCAATGCATCGGTGCTACCACGCTGGACGATTATCGCAAGTACATTGAGAAAGACTCTGCTCTGGAGCGTCGTTTTCAGCCGGTAACAGTGGCTGAGCCCACTGTTGAGCAGACTCTGGAGATATTGCGCGGCATTAAGGAACGATATGAAGAGCATCACAAGTTGGAGATAAGCGATGAGTCTTTGCAAGCTGCATGTTCTTTAGCGGCTAAATATATACCTGACCGATTCTTGCCTGACAAGGCTATTGATTTGATGGATGAAGCCTCATCTCGTGTTCGTATTATGCGAGGCGGTGTGCCTTTCGGCTTGACTGAAGCCAGGCGTGCCCTGGAGGCTGTGCGCAAAGACAAAGAGACGTCAATTTCTTCTAAAGAGTATGAATATGCCGCTGAGCTGCGTGACCGTGAAGTCCAGCTGGTGGAGAAAATAACTGCCATGGAACAGAAGTGGAAGACGGACCAGCAGCAGGAAAAGCCGGTTGTTACCGAGGAAGATATCGCTGAGGTAGTCAGCATGTGGACCGGAGTTCCCGTAGTTCGCATGACCACCGATGAAACCAGCCGACTGCTGCAGATGGAAGATGCTTTGCACAAGCGCATTATTGGCCAGGACGAGGCTATAAACGTTGTCTCCAAGGCGGTGAGGCGCGCCCGGGCCGGCTTAAAGGAACCTCGCCATCCTATCGGAAGCTTTATTTTCCTTGGTCCTACTGGTGTGGGTAAAACTGAGTTGGTAAGGGCTTTAGCCGAGTTCATGTTTGGCAGCGAAGATGCCATGGTACGGCTCGATATGTCTGAATTTATGGAGCGGCACACTGTGGCTCGGCTGGTTGGCGCTCCTCCCGGATATGTGGGCTATGACGAGGGAGGGCAACTGACCGAGGCGGTGAGGCGAAAGCCATATTGCGTGATATTGCTCGATGAAATTGAAAAGGCACATCCCGATGTCTTCAATATATTGCTCCAGATTTTTGACGACGGTCATCTGACCGATGCTAAAGGGCGCAGGGTTGATTTTCGTAACAGCATAGTGGTCATGACCAGCAATGTGGGCGCCAAGCATATAAAAGGCGTTATGGGCATCGGCTTTGTCGCCCGTACCGATGAAGAAAAGAATCGCCACACTGAATACGATAAGATGAAGGAGAAAGTCCTTGCTGAGTTAAAGACGACCTTTCTCCCTGAGTTTCTAAATCGTATCGATGAAGTGGTCGTTTTCCATTCCCTGAGTAAGGAGCAAATCCGCCAGATCGTCGACCTTATGCTCGCTCAGGTGACTAAGACGGTAGGCGAAAAGAATCTGAAACTGGAAATCACCGATGCTGTCCGTGATTTTCTGGGTGAAAAGGGCTACGACCCGACTTTTGGAGCACGACCTCTGCGCCGTGTGATTCAAAATGAGGTTGAGGATAAGCTCTCTGAAGCTCTACTCCGTGGTGAGTTCAACCCCGGCGATACCTTGAAGGTGGACTATGACGGTGAGAACATTGTGATTCGAGCCGCCGCTGCAGCCTTATCAGCGGAGGGGGCAGCACAAGAACTGAATTGAACCGCGTGATTCCAGATTCTCTATAGTCTGATTCTACTTAGGGCGGGACTGAGCATTATGAACCCCCGCCCTTTTTAATACTCAAATTT
>MGOH01000015.1:0-570 GCA_001795315.1 Chloroflexi bacterium RBG_19FT_COMBO_48_23 | reverse complement strand
TTGAGGGGTTGATAATTTGAATAAGCCTAAATCCAAAGCTGTCTTTGTTTGTCAGCAGTGCGGCAAAGAGAGCCCCAAGTGGTTAGGCCGTTGTCCTGGTTGCCAGGAGTGGAATAGCTTCGTAGAAACCGTTGTTACCGTCTCCAGCCAGACAGCTACATGGCTGTATTCTGAGGAGAATGCCCCCAGTGAGCTTTCCAAGCTGAAAACCGAGGCGTATCCCCGTCTGAGTTTTCCTTTTACTGAGTTTAACCGGGTTCTGGGTGGCGGGCTGGTCATGGGTTCGCTGGTCCTCATCGGCGGTGACCCGGGTATCGGAAAGTCTACCCTGTTGCTTCAGGCTTCCTCAGCGCTGGCTGAGCGTGGAGGTACGGTAGTATACGTTTCCGGTGAGGAGTCGGCCCAGCAGATTAAGTTGAGGTCGGAACGTCTTGGTGTGGGCGGTGACAGACTTTATGTTCTTCCCGAGACTAATCTTGAAGCTGTACTGGGACGGTTGGGAGAGTTGTCGCCCAATCTGGTGGTTGTCGATTCTATCCAGACTGTCTACATAGAGGCGCTAACCGGAAC
>MGOH01000014.1 GCA_001795315.1 Chloroflexi bacterium RBG_19FT_COMBO_48_23 | reverse complement strand
AAGGCTTTGGTGATGTGGGTGGTATCTGATAACTTGCGTAAGGGTGCTGCCCTCAATGCTGTCCAGATTGCCGAGGAAGCAGCACGGCGGGACTGGGTTAAGAGCGGTAAATAAATTACCTGTACGGAGGCTTGTGATGGAGAAGTTTGGTCGCTTGCTCACTGCAATGGTTACTCCCTTTGATACTAAAGGTAAAGTTGATTACGTACAGGCTAAAAAGTTGGCTAAGGGCCTGCTTGATTCAGGTAGTGATGGGCTTCTGGTATCCGGCACTACCGGAGAATGCCCGACTCTTACTCATGAGGAAAAACTGAACCTTTTTGCTGAAATTAAGTCGGCTGTTGGTAAACGGGGCATAGTTATAGCTGGCACTGGCAATTACAATACAGCAGAGAGCATAGAGTTGACCAAAGAGGCGGAGAAGGCTGGAGTTGACGGCTGTCTTTTGGTGGTGCCTTACTATAATCGTCCTACCCAGGATGGTTTATACGAGCATTTTAAGGCTATAGCTGGGGCAACCAGTCTGCCATGCATAATTTATAATGTGCCGTCACGCACTGTTACCAGCTTGGCTGCTGAAACCTGTGTCAGGCTTAGCCAGATTGATAATATTGTTGGAGTGAAGGAGGCTAGTGCTAATCTTGAGCAGATAGCTAAGATTATACAGGGAGCTAGGAAGGATTTCCTAGTTTACAGCGGCAATGATGGCGACACGTTTCCTATACTATGCTTGGGCGGATATGGAATTATCAGTGTGATTTCACATCTGGTTGGGCTTCAGTTTAAGCAGATGATAGATGATTACATACAGGGCAAAATCGAAAAAGCGGCAGCGACTCATCGAAATTTACTTCCTTTGGTTAACGCCATGTTTGTTGTTGCCAATCCAATACCAGTTAAATATGCTTTAAATCACTTGGGCTTTTTTGTGGGTAAGCCGCGCTTGCCGCTTACTGAGCCAGATGAGAAATCCAGGGCTGTTATCGAGCAGACCTTGAAGAACTATAAGATCGACTTGCCGATAGCTGCTAAAACCTAAATTTGGATTTGTAGTCACAGCTCCTGCAATGATTTTTCGAAGTTCTTCACCCTAGGTGGCTTTTTGCCTCTGCATGGCTCGATGATATGTCCCTCTTCCTTTAGGCGAGCAGCCTGAACCAGCACCCCGCCGGGAAATTTTTCATTCAAACTGCCATCTGCCTTAATCACGCGCCAGTAAGGTGTTACTTCTCTTTTTCCGTTACTCAAATCCTCCTCTGCTACTTCGGCAACAATTCGAAGGAAAATCCCGGTTGTCATAGGACAAGAGCAATGGGCGTGCGCACCTTTGGCTAATTTTTCCCTAATCTGAGTCACAGTGGCAAGTTGTCCTTTCTGGACTTTTTGGATTAATGAATCAATATCCAGCGGTTTGGGGATAAGCATTTTCCCGGTTCCGAATCTGCTTTGCATTTTGGGCGGAACGTCAACTACTTTACCATGCTCGGGATGTTCTTCTTCTAGCTTCTGTCGCCATGTCTTACGCGTTTTAGGCATAGTTTAACTCCTTTTCAAAAGGATTTGCCTTAAAGCTTGGAAGGTCTTACATAACCTTTTCGACCATTATTGTCTGGTGTCGGTTGGCGCCAACGGAAATGATGGACATGGGGCAGGAGAGAAGTTCTTCGAGTCGGGATATATAGCGTTGGGCTTGGGATGGCAGCTGTTTTATGTTGCGGATGGTGCTCGTTTCTGTGCGCCAGCCCGGCAGTTCTTCGTAAATTGGTTGGCATTTACCAAGGATAGCCAAATCACCTGGAAAGGCTTTTAAGACATTTCCTTCAACTTGGTAGCCTGTGCATACCTTTATTGAGTCGAGTGCGTCCAGAACATCGAGGCGGGTTAGGGCTATACCGGTAAAACCATTGATTTGGGCGCTGAAACGTCCGGCTACAGCATCGAACCAGCCACAGCGTCGTGGTCTACCTGTGGTGGCACCATATTCATGAGCTCGTTCTCTGATGAACTCACCGGTTTTATCCTTTAGTTCAGTGGGCATAGGTCCACCACCTACTCGTGTGGTATAAGCCTTGAAGACACCGATGATTTGGTCGATTTGCTTAGGGCTTATCCCCGCACCGATAGAACCAGCAGCGGCCAAGGGTGAAGAAGAAGTTACATAAGGATAGGTGCCGAAGTCGGGGTCAAGCATAGTGCCCTGCGCGCCTTCTAATATAATTGGTTGCTTCTGGGATATCATGTCCCGAACTATTTGGCCAGTGTCTCGAATGAACGGGGCTAGCCGCTCTCCATAGGAACAGTATTGCTCGTATATCTCTTCCAAAGACAGTGGTGGAGCGTTGTATATTTTGGTCAGAATGGCGTTCTTGGGTTCGAGGATTGAGGCAAGCCGAGACCGAAATTCCTTCTTGTTCAGTAAGTCGCAGGTGCGGATTCCGAGGCGAGCTATCTTATCGGCGAAAACGGGGCCTATTCCTTTGCGTGTGGTGCCTATAGCACCCTTACCTCGTCGCTCCTCTTCCAGTCCATCCATGAGGGTGTGATAGGGCATTATCAAATGTGCCCGGTCACTGATGAAGAGGTGACTGGTATCAACGCCGTGTTTCTGAAGGTTCTCAATTTCCTCCAGCAGTATTACCGGGTTAATTGCTACACCGTTACCGATTATGCAGATTGCTCCAGCGTTGAAGATACCCGAGGGAACTATGTGGAGTTTGAATTCACCGTAGGG
This sequence comes from Chloroflexi bacterium RBG_19FT_COMBO_48_23, assembly GCA_001795315.1. Next base: position 4,168 of record MGOH01000014.1, on the reverse strand, counting down.
ATTAATTACGGTGTGCCCAGCATTGTCGCCTCCGGAGAAACGAACTACTGCCTTTGCTGATGTGGCGAGGAGATCTACTATTTTCCCTTTTCCTTCGTCTCCCCATTGGGCACCGATAATCGCTGTAACTGACATGATTTTTTATTCTAGCTTGGTGTGAAATTTGGGGGTAACTCTATATACTTATAAGACTTGGAAATTAAATCCGCGACATATAGTTTTTACCCCAGAAGTAGAGCAATGTCCCGCCGCCAATAATCCATACCGCCAAGCCGGTAATTATTACCCAGGTGATGCTTAGTATCCCGAAGATGCCTCCGAGCACTATCCATAGTAGAGCAATTAGGCTTAGAGTAATCAGGCTCAATTCAAATGTCTTGTCACTCATGATTTTTCACCGTCATTTTGCTTTATTGACCTTTCGTTTGTTGCCTTACATATACTAACCGTTGTCCCACAGTAATAAAGCCAAGAACTATCAAAATCACCAGAGCTATAAGAATGCTGAATTTGCACAACGGGTTTAGAAGTAAGCCAAGCGCTAATATTATAACTCTCTCAGTCCTGGTAAACAAACCGACAGGGCAGTTTACCCCCAGGCCTTCGGCTCTAGCTCGTACGTAGCTGGTGAGCAATGCGCCGATCAAGGCCAAGAAAATAAGGACTACTTCAAGCGTGTCTCCGCTTCTTATGTATAGAGCCAACAGGCCTAAAAATACTATGGCATCAGAAATCCGATCGAAAGTTGAGTCTAACAGAGCACCGAAGCGAGTGGCCTGGTTAGTTAAGCGAGCTAATGCCCCGTCCAGAATATCAAATAACCCTGAAAGAAGGACTAGAAATCCGCCGATGAGAAGTTTGTTGGTGGCAATAGCCCCAGCTGCGATTATGCTTACTGTCAGGGCTATCCATGTCAAGGCGTTAGGCTTTAGTCGGCTTTTGACCAGAACCGTGTTTAGTGGCTCAGTAATCCATCGAGCAGCTATTCGTCTGAGTTCAGCTAAGTTTTTCACAGAGTGTTCCTACGCTCAACTACTAAGCAAGCTGTTATAGTAATCTGTAACTTGTCGTGCAATGTTCGGCCAGCTATATTTATCGGCTTTGATTTTTCCCTTATCTCCCATCTGTAGGCGCAACGATTTGTCATGCAGGAGCGATAGCAGGGCTTGGGCCAATGATTCCACATTTTTGGGTGGCACAAGCAAACCCTCATCACCATGAGCTAGCACACTAGCATAGCCTTGAATGCTGGTGGCAACTACTGGTTTTCCGCATGCCATAGCTTCCAACAATACTATGCCAAAGCTTTCACCACCGGTGGCCGGGGCGCAGAAAATATCAGCACTGCGGTAATATGAGGGTAACTCAGCGCTAGGGACAAAACCAGTAAAAACCACGTGGTTGGTCAGGCTCATATCCTCGACCAATTTTTCATATCTAAGGCGTAATACAGTGCCTGGGCCAACTACAATTACACGGAAGTTGGGAAAGCTACGTTTAACTTTGGCACATGCATTAAGCAAATAGCCCAGTCCCTTTCGCCTTTCAAGTCGGCCGACGAAGAGGATATTTACCTTGCCATCAGCGAATTCTTTACGTGCAGGGCCATCAAAGCGAAAAAGTTCAGTATCTATGCCATTTGGGATAATACGATAGTCACCCGGCAGATGGCGGTTCACATATTCCAGTGCCGGTTTGGAGACGGCGATTTTACCATTTAGTTTGGAAAGCCATCTCCTAAAGATAAATTTGCCTAGCCAGTAGGTTCTAGGCTTACTGTGGCAGGCGTGAAAAGTGCCGACATTTATGGAGTTTGACTTAAGGAGGGCACTCAAGCAGACCATTGGTGCGAATGGTTCGTGTAAGTGTAAAATATCAAACTCCTCTTTAGCTAAAATTTCACCTATTTGAGCTGGCAACCAGGGGGATACTGGTATTCTAGCTATTGAGCCGGCATATGGTACAGGCAGGGGCTTTCCTACTGGGGTAACCTCCTCTTCGAAGTAGCGAGTTCCTCTTGTTGGGCATGGGGCTATAATTTTGACCCTATGCCCCGCTTGTGTGAAATTATGAGCCAGATAGGCGATGTGATTGACAACGCCACTTGGGAATGAATAGTCATATGGGGAAACTAATCCGATTTTCACTACTGCTATTGCCCTATCTCGGCGAACCTAACAATCTTTGTGCTCTATCTAACTTTGCTTTGTCTTTTCGCTGGCTATTTCGGGAAGACAAATAGGTGTCTGTTGGTCCTTGCCAGCGATGAAGTTCTCGACCCGCCTGTGGGCTTCGTCGTCAGAATATTGGATTGGTGGCGACTTCATAAAGTAGGCGCTAGGGGCTACTATACTTCCGACTAGACCTCTATCTATAGCTAATTTGCAGCATCTTATGGCATCAATAACCACCCCAGCGGAGTTAGGACTATCCCAAACCTCCATTTTAAGCTCCAAATTGAGAGGGACGTCGCCAAAAGTGCGCCCTTCCATTTTGATGTAGCAGAATTTACGGTCAGCCAACCAGGGCACATAGTCACTGGGACCGACGTAGATGTTGGAAGGCTCAATTTCATAATCTAGCTGGGAGGTTACTGCATTAGTTTTGGAGATTTTCTTTGATTCTAGTCGCTCTCTCTCCAGCATGTTATAGAAGTCGGTATTGCCGCCGAAGTTAAGTTGATAGGTTCTTTCTAGTTTAACCCCACGGTCACGAAAGAGTCTAGTTAGCACCCGATGGGTGATTGTAGCTCCGACCTGGGATTTGATATCATCACCGATAATTGGTAATCCTGCCTCGGCGAAGCGTTTATACCAGTAGGGTTCGCGAGCAATAAAGACCGGTATGCAGTTAATAAAACCACAACCAGCGGCTAAAACTTGTTCTATGTACCACTTGGTTGCCTCTTCGCTTCCAACCGGCAGAAAATTTACCACAACATCTGTTTTTGTCTCCTTAAGAATGCCAACAATGTTAGCTGTGGCCCCCGATGACTTGGTGATTATCTGTGATAAATATTTCCCCAGCCCATCGTGAGTCATGCCTCGGGTTACTTTGACACCTGTGTTAGGAACATCGCAAAACTTGAAGGTATTATTAGGTTTGGTGAAAATAGCTTCGGCTAGATCCTTCCCAACTTTGTTTTTGTCTATATCAAAGGCGGCTACGAAATTGATATTGTTTATATGGTAGCCGTCCAGATTTATATGCATTAGGCCGGGCACGGACTCACCTTCTCTTGCTTTTTTATAATAATGTATGCCCTGAACAAGTGAAGAGGCGCAATTGCCAACACCTATTATAGCTACATTTACTTTTCCCATGACTGTTTCCTCTTTTCTATTTCTGCTTTATAATTATTTGGCTGATGGTGCCCTTATATTTTATCCCCTTGGTTTGGGGATAACCATCTTCGGCGACCTGGCCAGTAATATTGGAATCCTGGCACTGTGTAACACCTTGTCGGCCACGCTGCCTAATACCCAGCGGGCGAGACCCGTTCGACCATGAGTTGACATGGCTATCAAGCTAATCCCTTTATCTTCAGCATATTCTACTATTTTATCAGCGGGGTCACCAGTGACCACTTCGTATGTGGATTTAACTCCATTGTCATTTAATCTAGCAGTGATGCTTTTCAGATAATTTTCGCCAGCATCATGTATAGCCTTAATAAATTTTCTCCAATCCGGACCACCGAGTAAACTGGCTTCTACTGTACCGGGTGGCGAGACAATCTGTAGCAGGTCGACCGAAGCTCGCGAGTTTATAGCCAGTGTTTCGACGTAAGATAAAGCTGCTTCACCAATGTCTGAGCCATCTAAAGGAGCAAGGATTTTGCGAAGAAAGTGTGGATTGCCCGTAGTGCCTGTTTTACTACCTGGCCGTTTGCTTCGGACGAGCAGAACCGGGGCTGTAGCTTCACTTATCACCTTTTCAGCTACGCTTCCCATCCACCAACGCGTGATACCACTTCTGCCATGGGTAGCCATAATAATCAGATCAACCCCTTTTTCTACAGTGAAATCAAGGATTTTATCCGCTGCGATGCCGTAATGGATAACCGGTTCAGCTTTGATATTATCGCTCTGGAGACCACTTGCGATTCTTTTGATGTAATCCTCAATGAGGCGGTTTACGCGGCGTGTCTTTCCCCCGATGCCCACAC
>MGOH01000013.1:3219-4823 GCA_001795315.1 Chloroflexi bacterium RBG_19FT_COMBO_48_23 | reverse complement strand
GCTCTCGAAGATACGCCCAAAGGCACAGTATGGAAGCGCACCCTATAATTGGAAATGTATCGGCGGGACTTTAACCCCGCCTGTGCCACCTTAAAAAATTAACACTATGGAGATAGGAGGTAATTATGAGGGTAGTTTTTGCATTGGTAGCTTTGTTTTTGCTACTGGTTGTCTTTGCCTGCGCGGCTCCTCAGCCCGCCCGTCCCACGGTAAACCATTTCTACGCTAATCCGGCGCATGTATCCCAGGGAAATTCCTGCACTCTTAACTGGAAGGTAACCGGCGCCGATACCGTGACTATCGACCATGGCTTGGGTACGGTACCCGCCACCGGCAGCCGCACCGTAAGTCCTGATGAAACCACAGTTTATGAGCTGACAGCCGCCAACCGGTCAGGTGTCACCGTTGCCGATACTTCGGTAACGGTTTCCACCTCGCCTCCGGCAGCGGATATGCCGGTTATCAACCATTTTGAATCCACCCCTAATGCAGTCATGCCCGGCGGCATCGCCACTCTGGTCTGGAATGTTACAGATGCCTCCTCGGTGAGCATTGACCAGGGTGTTGGTGAAGTGCAGCATCAGGACCGCAAAGGCGTGATACCTTCTGGAACGACCAGATACACGCTCACGGCAGTTAGCGCCTCCGGAGAGGTCAGTGCTTTCACCAACGTGGTGGTGACGGCACCTGCCACAGGACAGCCGCCGGCGGAATTGGTTTCCCCTCAAATTCAGCAGCAGGTAATAGCCGGGCAACCGTTTACCATCAACCTCGATGCCAGCCCGGCCACAGGCTTCCAGTGGGAGCTGGACTATTATGACCCCGACTTCGTCAGCCTGGAGGGCAATGAATACAAGCCGTATAGTGTACCCCAGGCAGGCGCCACCGGCTCGCAGCAGTTTACTTTTAACGCTCTCAAAGTTGGTGATACTACCATAAAGTTATCCTATGCCCATGGCAACGAGCCGCTCAATTCCTCGAGCAAATATTACAAGGTGCATATAATCCCGTAATAATTTTGCATTTTTATCTGTCATTTTGGTCTTGTTCCCCCTCACTCTAGCTCTCCCCCTCCAGGGGAGAGAGAATAAAGGAATATTGACTCGCTTCTTTGGAGAGAGAATCCATTTTCCTCCTCTCTGATGGGGGGAGTTCTCTTCTACTTCCCTCTCCCTTGATGGGAGAGGATTAAGGTGAGGGTGAAATGGAGTTTTAAATAGTTATAACGCTGCCGGCGTTGTTGAAGGAGAAACTATCGCCGAACTCCTGGAACAACCTGGCGGCTGCCGGCAGTCCGGTACAGTGGGAAACGGCTATCTTCTCGATGCCAAGCTTCTTCAGGTCGGCAATGGTAATGTCCATTTGTTCTCTGGAGGCATGGATAAGGTGAGTCCCGCCGATGACCATGTGTGTGCGCTCCATGCCGGTTATCTTCCGGGCATGATGTATGGTGTTTATCATGCCCCTGTGCCCGCAGCCTAGAATGACTATCAATCCGTTCGGGCTTTTGATTATGAGCGCCTGGTCGTCCCTGAGCGGGTCGGGGCGAAGCTCACCGTTTTCCTTCACGAAGAGGTCGGGGTCGATTTTTTCGTATTCGGTTT
>MGOH01000013.1:682-2996 GCA_001795315.1 Chloroflexi bacterium RBG_19FT_COMBO_48_23 | reverse complement strand
GCCGGTATGGTCGCGATGTCCGTGGCTCAGTACTATCCTGTCAACCGCAGACAGGTCTATGCCCATGACGGCGGCGTTATAGGCGGCAGATGTGTCCAGTCCTGTGTCCAGCAGCACTTTATAGTTGTCTACTTCCACAAGTATGCACAGTCCCCACTCGCCCAGCAGTCCGGGTATGCCTGCGGTGTTTTCAGCCAGTGTAGTTAGCTTTATCGGCATTTTCTCAACTTCCCCTTTGTCATTCCTCCCCCTTCTCGCCTGTCATTCTGAGAGAAGCGAAGCATCTACCTTATAACAAAAGGTATGACAATGGCTATCAAGCCCGTAAATAGGACGGTGAGCATGAAAAGGTTGTACCTGGTCTTGTAATCGCCCAACAGCGATGGGTCATAATAACCTTCCACGCCCTGGTCTTTATACATCTTCAGCAGCCCGGTCAGCAGCTTCTTCCTCATCTGCCTGCCTCTAATCAGTCCGATCTCGGCAACAAAGTTAATCACTATTATGAGGGCGACGAAGGTAAACATCACAATCGTGTTTGTCGCGCTTGGTTCCGAAGAGGCAATCCCGGAATTAATACCCAGGCTTATGAGGTTCAGGACAATCGCAGTTAGTACAAAAATGGTATCGGTACGAGTATTGGCACCAAGCTCACTTATAATATGCTCGTGTACTCTCTCAATCATATTTCCTCCCTTCATATGATGAATAGCTTTCAATTAGCCTGAAAGTTTATTCCCGACCGAAGCGCATAAATATGAGAACAAAACCGGCAATTAATAAAGCGGCTATCCCTGCCCCTACCCACACCCAGAATAATGATGCCGATTCCACTCTCACATAGACGCTGGTCACCCTGCGTGTTTCATTGGCATCGGCAATCAGGACGACGGTATATTCTGCCTCGCCTGCATCCTCTGCCGGCCTGAGCAAGATATCAACCACTTGAAAATTACCGGGAGCCAGCTTATCTATGATTCCCGGACTGAACTCAACAGTCCAGCCTTTCGGTGAATCAGCGGACAGTCGGATATTGGTGAGCTCTTTATTGCCATTGTTACCGATCTCCAGGAATATGGTTTTTTCCTGCCCGGCGGTTATCCTGTTGTAGTAGCCGTCGGAGACAACCATCAAAGTCAAATCTGTCTTATCTGCTTGAGCCAGCATGGAACAGGGCCACAGGACTGCCGTCAGTCCCACCGCCAGTAGAGGCAGCCAGTAAATTTTCCTGCTAATTCTCATTTATTTGCCCCGTCATTTCCCTTTTTCCCGCTCATTCTGAGCCTGTCGAAGAATCTCCTCTTTTCCGCTCATTCTGAGCCTGTCGAAGAATCTCCTCTCCCTTGATGAGAGAGGATTAAGGTGAGGGTAAAACATTTTTCCCTCTTCCTCTAACTCCATCCCCCACTTGTTAGCTGATGACCACAACCCAGATGCAGATGCCAACAAGTAAAACAGTCAAGGCGATGGTAATCTGGAGCAGGCTTTTTTCCACGCCGCGCCGCGTCCTGTAGACGCTGTCCGGCTGTCCGAATATGCCTCCAAGCCCACCACCCTTTACCTGTAACGTAAGCACCGCAATCAGTGCTATAGCTACCACAATCTGGGCAATAAGTAGATAGTCAGTCATTCTGTTTCCCTCCGAGTTTATGTAACAGTATTTCTTTCGCCACGCCGGGGTTAGCCCGCCCCTTGGTCGCCTTCATCACCTGTCCGATAAGGAAAGCCAGTGCCTGCTCCTTCCCCGCCCCGTAATCGGAGACCGCCTGGCTGTTGCCGGCTATGACTTCGGCTACTATTTTCTCTATTTCCTCCGAGCTGCTTATCTGGCTCAGCCCCTTCTCGGCTACGATGTCGCTCGCCGTCTTGCCGTTGAGGAACATCTCTTCGAAGACCGCTTTAGCTACCGGCCCGCTTAGAATCCCTTTATCCGCCAGTGCCAGCATGTCCGCAAGGTGCTTCGGGCTGACCTTCGTATCTTCGATGCTGGTGTTGGTGGCGTTTAGCATCCGGCTGAAATCACCCAGCAGCCAGTTGCTCACAGCCTTTGCCTTCTTTGACAGGTCGGCTCCGTTTGAAGAGGCTGTCATCACCTTAACGCAGTCCTCGAAGTAGTTAGCCATCGCCTTAGAATCTATAAGCAGGTTGGCGTCATACACGGGCAGGCCGTACTGCGAAATGAAGCGGTCCCGCCTGGCATCTGGCAGCTCGGGCAGGCGCGACTTGATTTCCTCCACCCATTCCCGGCTGAAGACCAGCGGTGGCAAATCAGGCTCAGGGAAGTAGCGGTAATCATGCGCGTACTCCTTGCTTC
>MGOH01000013.1:0-578 GCA_001795315.1 Chloroflexi bacterium RBG_19FT_COMBO_48_23 | reverse complement strand
AGAGCCCGGTAAACGGCTCTGAAGCTGTTCATGTTCTTTACCTCTACCTTTGACAGCAATTCAGTGGTGCCCCTGGGACGTATGCTTATATTAGCATCGCACCTGAAGCTGCCCTCCTCCATATTGCCTGTCGACACGCCCAGGTACTGGAGAATAGCCCGCAGCTTCACCAGGTACTCCCTGGCTTCCTCGGGCGATGTAATATCCGGCTCGCTGACTATTTCCATCAACGGCACACAGGAGCGGTTTACATCCACCAGACTATAGCTTTCGCCCTCAGGCGAGTTGCAGTGTGTCAGCTTGGCAACGTCCTCTTCCAGGTGGACCCGGGTGATGCCAATCTTCCTTTTTATCCCGTCGGTTTCTATTATCAGCCAGCCGTTTTTGCTCATGGGCGCATCGTACTGTGAAATTTGATATCCCTTCATCAAGTCCGGGTAAGGGTAGTTCTTGCGGTCGAACTTGGCATGTTCGGCTATGGTGCAGTTCAGGGCTAGAGCGGTCATCACGGTATACTCTATCGCCTTCTGGTTGATTGCCGGCAGCACGCCGGGCATACCCAGGCATATGGGGCAGAC
>MGOH01000012.1:2110-10285 GCA_001795315.1 Chloroflexi bacterium RBG_19FT_COMBO_48_23 | reverse complement strand
AGACTTCGGTGTTCTGAATCATTTGGGATAACACGTCTTTAGCCACGGGTGACTCTTCTTTCTCTCTTGCCTGCTTGAGTGCTGTGAGCACATCTTCAGGGAGATAAAGGCAAGCTTCCTGGAACAGATTGGATATGGTTTCGGTTATCTGTTTGCAATCGATATCCCGCATTGGCTGATTACTCCAATTTCATTATTTTGGCAAGCTCTCGCACAGCCTCGGCTGATTTCTTGAGTGCGGCGCTCTCCTCTGCAGTTAGCTTCAGCTCGATTACCTGCTCGATGCCGTTTTTACCTAGTTTTGCGGGTACTCCGACAACTACGCCTTTTATTCCATATTCACCTTCAAGTTGAACAGCGCAGGGCAGAATTCTTTTCTTGTCCAGTAGTATAGACTTAATCATCTGTGCGGTAGCGGCTGCCGGGGCATAGAAAGCGCTACCTGTCTTCAGAAGAGCAACTATCTCGCCGCCTCCTTTAACAGTTCGCTCCACAATTCTGTTTATAGTCTCTTGTGGAAGGAGCTCTGTTATCGGAATGCCGCCTACGGTGGTCAATCTTGGAATGGCTACCATGGTATCTCCGTGACCACCTAGAAGGCAGGCGTGAACATCTGAGACCGACACGTCGAGTTCCTGAGCCAAAAAAGTTCTGAACCTGGCGGTATCTAAGATACCTGACTGGCCGAAGACACGATTTCGGGGAAATTTGCTGACGTGAAGAGCCAGTTGTGTCATGGCATCTAAGGGATTAGCCACCATGATAAGGATGCAATTCGGCGAATATTTCACCACCTGCTCGGTAACCGATTTAACTATATTCATATTGGTCAGTACCAGGTCATCACGGCTCATCCCCGGCTTTCTTGGCACTCCCGAGGTGATGGCGACAATGTCGGATTTGGCGGTTTCCTCGTAGGAATTGGTGCCGATGACGCTGGCATCGGAGCCGGTAATTGGTCCGGTTTGGAGCATGTCCAGTCCCTTGCCCTGAGGTAAGCCATCGACGATGTCTACCAGCACTACGTCGGCGTATCCCTTTTCGGCGATACGCTGGGCAAGGGTGGCTCCTACATTTCCGGCACCGATGACGCTAACTTTGCTACGCATTTTGGCCTCCTTATTTTTTGAGTTTTTCAATTACTGCATCAGCGACCTCTGAGGTGGTTGCTGCAGGTTGATTGCGGTCGGACTTCAGGTCATAGGTAACCTTTTTGCCTTCAGCGATGATATCAGCTATGGCTTTTTCCAGCTTATCTGCGGCTTTAGTTTCACCGAGATGGCGTAGCATCATGGTTGCAGAGAGCATCATAGCCATGGGATTTACCTTGTTCTTGCCAGCATATTGGGGAGCGCTACCGTGTGTAGGCTCAAAAACCGCTATATTATCACCCATATTGGCTCCGGGTGCAACACCGAGACCTCCAACCAATCCGGCACAAAGGTCGGAAACTATATCTCCATAGAGGTTGGGCAGGACTATGACATCGTATTGCCGGGGATTTCTGGCAAGCCGCATGCACAGTGCATCGATAACTACATCTTCGAATTCTATATCCGGGTATTCCCTGGCCACTTCACGGGCGGCAGCCAGGAAAAGGCCATCGGAGAACTTCAGTATATTAGCCTTGTGGGCAGCACTGACTTTCTTTCTCCTATTAGCGCGGGCGTATTCAAAAGCAAACTTAACGATACGCCTTGAAGCTGTTTCAGAAATCACTTTTATACTGAAGCCGGAGTCCTCCCTCATTTTTCTGTGTGTGGTATCGAGAATGAGTTTTGCTAGACTATCGCCCTCCTTAGTCCCCCTGGCAAATTCAATTCCGATGTAAAGGTCCTCAGTATTCTCTCGGACAATCACTATATCCACGTTTTCAAAGGGCGTAGGCACACCGGGGTAGGTTTTACATGGGCGGAGGCATGCGTAGAGGTCTAAATTTTGCCTTAAAGCTACATTGACGCTTCTAAATCCGGTGCCTATCGGCGTGGTTACCGGGCCTTTGAGAGCTACCTTGTTCTTCTTTATGGATTCGAGAACATGGTCAGGTAAAGGTGTGCCGAATTTATCCTGGGCTCCCTGGCCGATTATGCCAATATCCCATTCAAATTTAATGCCGGTGGCTTCTAATACCTTTTTAGTCGCCTCGGTAATCTCGGGGCCAATTCCATCTCCGGGGATAAGAGTCAACTTGTGAGGCATAACGTATTCCGCCTTTACGAAATTCAGAGTTCAAAATCACGGTGTTTGGTTATATAGGGAACGAGTCCGCCTTCACCAAGTATGTCCAGCATCACCTTTGGAATTTTGCCAGAGGTGAGCTTGGAACCGTTGGTTATATCAGTAACTGCACCCGTCGTTAGATTTACCTCTATTTTATCACCGGCATCAATTTTGCCGGTATCGCAAATCAGGACTGGTAGCCCCTGATTTATGGCGTTTCTGAAAAAGATGCGGGCAACTGATTTTGCCAGTATAGCGCTCACGCCGGCCATTTTAATAACTAACGCAGCATGTTCCCTGCTGGAACCAAGCCCGAAGTTCTTGCCTGCAATTATGAAGTCACCCTTCTTCACTTTCTCGGCGAAAGTCGCATCGGCATCTTCCATCACGTGTTTGGCTAACTCCGGCAGATTGCTTCTCAGGTGTGCGTATTTGCCCGGTATGATATGGTCGGTAGATATGTTGTCGCCGAACTTGAAAGCTTTGCCTTTAAGAATTTTATCGGGCATCATGACACCTTTCTCGGGTCGGTGATTTCACCGGTTAATGCTGAAGCTGCGGCTGTGGCTGGACTGGCAAGGTATATTGAAGCTTCAGGGTTGCCCATTCGACCTTTGAAATTACGGTTAGCCGTCGACAGGCAGACTTCATTATCGCCCAGAACGCCCTGGTGAAGGCCAAGGCATGCAGCGCACCCCGGTGGGAGTATCATGGCTCCAGCCGCAGCCAGGACCTGAATGTAGCCAATTCTCATAGCTTTGGTCAGGACTTGCTGTGATGCCGGAGCTATGATTAACCTGACCTTCGGGTGGCGTTTCTTCTTTTTGAGAATGGCGGCAGCTATGGCCAAGTCTTCGAGCCGACCGTTGGTGCAGGTGCCGATGAATACCTGGTCGATTTTGGTACCGGCCAGCATGTTTACCGGAGCCACATTATCCACGGTGTGAGGCGTAGCTATCATAGGTTCGAGCTCGGAGGCATTTATGATTATAGAGCGTTCGTAATCGGCGTCGGCATCCGGGCGGAGAGCCCTGTATTTGCTGCCTCTGCCTTGGGCTGCAAGGTATCTTCGGGTGACATTGTCGCTGGGGAAAATGCCGACCTTGGCGCCGGCTTCCACCGCCATATTGGCTATGGTCAAACGTTGTGACACGGTCATGTTGGCTACTGTGTAACCGTTGAATTCCAATGCTTTGTAGGTGGCACCGTCAGCTCCCAGTGCGCCGATGAGATGAAGTACAAGGTCTTTGACGCCGACCCGTTTTTGAAACCTGCCGCTGACGCTGATTTTGATGGTCTCCGGTACTCTGAACCATGTTTTGCCCAGAGCGAAGGCAATGGCGATGTCGCTGGAACCCATCCCTGTAGCAAAGGCACCTAAACCTCCGGCAGTCACCGTGTGGGAGTCGGCACCGACGATGATATCCCCCGGATTGGCAAACATTTCAGCCACCAGCTGATGGCATATTCCGCTGCCGCCTTCGAAAATCAGGCAGCCAGTGTCATCAGCGAACCGGCGCAAAAATTTGTGGTCATTTGACAGTTCCCGGTTAGGGCTGGGTATAGCGTGGTCAAGAAAGATGGCAGTTCGCTTGGGGTTGGCTAGACTGCCGTGTTTGATTTCTTTAAACTGCCGTATGGTTAAGGGCCCGGTGGTGTCTTGAACAAAGGCCAAATCTACCCTGGCAATGACTATATCGCCGGCTCTAGCATCGGTTCCTGATTTCTCACTTAGGACTTTCTCACTTAGAGTTTTCCCCATTAAAGCCTAACCGATTATAGCTAGTACAGTGCCTCCGCTTACTTTGTCGCCAGGTTTGCAATTTATGGATTTAATCTTGCCAGAGACTGGAGCAACTATTTCGTTTTCCATCTTCATGGCTTCCAGAATTACTATGCCCGTGTTCGCCTTGACCGCATCGCCTTCTTTCACCAGATAGCGAATGATAGTGCCCGGTATCGGGGCAAGCAGTGGAGTCTCACCGGCGGCGACCGTTGTGGAAGGTGCCGGAGCCTCCTTCGCTACTGGTGGTGGTGGTGCTGGTGGTTGCGGTGGAGCATAGGCAGGGGGTGGAGCAAATGTAACCTGGCCACCTGTAGGCTCGACCTCGACCTTGTAATATTCGTCGCCAACGAAGACATTAAATGTTCTAACTGCCGGTCCTTTAGCTGGTGCTTTTCCTTCAACCTTGTCCATAACTTTGCCAGCTTTAGCTTTGGCGATAAGCTGGTCTTCTTTTTTCACGTCTTCCAGGGTCTTAGGCCTGGTTTCCGGTGGAGGTGTCTCTAATCCATATTTCCATTTAAGAAATCGCATGCCGGTCTGAGGATAAAGCGCGTAAATAAGGACGTCACCGATGTCTTTAGCTATGTCTTTTGTCGCCTCTTTGGCTTTTTTCAGTTCCGGCTCAATAATATCTGCCGGTCGGGAGGTAATTGGTTTTTGCCCTCGTTCATAGCCTTTGAGTACTTTTTCCTGTATCTCCTTATCAATGGGGGCTGGCGGCTTACCGTACAGTCCGTAGACGTAGTCTTTGACTTCTTTAGATATCATCTTATATCTGCCGAAGAGGACGTTCTGGACTGCCTGGACGCCGACTATCTGGCTGGTTGGAGTAACCAGTGGCGGGTAGCCCAGCTCCTTTCGAGTTCGGGGAAGTTCGGCATATACTTCCTGCAGGCGGTCGAGAGCATTGGCTTCCCTTAGCTGGGCAACCATGTTGCTGAACATGCCCCCGGGGATTTGATGCTGTAGCACGTTGGTGTCAATTACCGATATCTTGGTTGTGTCCAAAAAGTCCCTGTATTTAGGGGCAATAGACTCGAAATATTCGCCCAGTTTAAGAAGGTGTTCTAATTTGATTCCGGTATCTCTGGGAGTGCCGCTGAGGGCGACCACAATCGGTTCTACGGCTGGGTGAGAGGTGCGCAGGGCGAAGGGAGCCATGCAGGTATCGATGAAATCAACTCCAGCCTCGATAGCTTTTAAGAAGCTCATATAGGCCATGCCGCTGGTGAAATGGCTGTGCAGGTTGACCGGTATCTTCAAAGCCTGCTTTAACGCCTTTATCAAATCGTAAGCGTCGTCCGGGGAGATAAGTCCAGCCATGTCCTTAATACACAGGCTATCTGCTCCCATATCCTGGATAATAAGTGCCTTGTTTACAAAATAATCGATGTTGTATATAGGACCGCCCAGCTTTGGTTCCGTCAGTGAATAGCACAGGGTACCCTGGATATGCTTCTTTTTATCCTTGATGGCTTTAAAGGCAGTTATAAAGTTTCGTTCGTCGTTGACGGCATCGAAGACACGGAATACGTCGATACCGCAGTCGGCAGCATGATGAACGAATGCGGTGACTACATCATCGGCGTAATTGCGATAGCCGACCAGGTTCTGACCGCGCAGAAGCATTTGCAATCTGGTATCAGGCATCAGCTTTTTCAAGATGCGGATTCTTTCCCAGGGGTCTTCATTCAGAAACCGGGTCATGACATCAAAGGTAGCACCACCCCAGACCTCCATGGACCAGAATCCTGCTTTGTTCATCTCCGGGGCGATGGGTTCCATGTCAGCGGTTCGCATCCTGGTGGCAAAAAGAGACTGGTGGCCATCACGCAGGGTGAGGTCAGTAATTTTTAATGGATTCTTGCCGCTTTCCTTCTTGGGGCTCATATTTTTATCTCCTCCTCATCAGCTAATATCATAGTCGGACTTGCTATCGGTTAGCTCTTTTTATGTGCCAGAGAGTTCTGGCTCTCATTAGTTCCTGGCGTCCAAAAAGCCGCCACGGGCTGGCTTCAGGATAAGGCGCTCTAGAAGGCACTGCTTTCGCTTGCCCTTCCTGTTCCATGTAGGCGTTAATCGCCCCCGTTATTGCGGCTACCACAGCTTTGTTCATTTTAATTACTCTCTATAACGGGATATTGCCATGCTTTTTCGGCGGATTGGTATCGGTCTTGTTGCGCAGCATTTCCAGTGCTTTAATCACTTTAGGCCGTGTGCTTCTGGGGTCGATAACATCGTCAATATAGCCCTTGCTGGCAGCAATATAGGGGTTGGCGAATTTGTCCCTGTACTCGGCAATCAGTTTTTGTCTTGTCTCCTCCGGTTTTTCCGACTTATCTATGGTGCTTTTGAAGACGATGTTTACGGCACCATCCGGTCCCATCACGGCGATTTCAGCCGTTGGCCAGGCATAGTTTATATCGCCGCGCAGGTTTTTGCTGCTCATGACTACAAAAGCTCCGCCGTAAGCTTTGCGGGTGATAATGCTTATCTTGGGCACGGTGGCTTCAGCATAGGCATAGAGGAACTTGGCGCCATGCCTGATGATGCCCCTGTACTCTTGTTCACTGCCCGGCATATACCCGGGCACGTCGACAAGTGTAATCACAGGAATGTTGAAGCAATCGCAAAAACGGACGAACCTGGCGCCTTTATCCGCGGCATCAACGTCGATGGCGCCGGCATATACTGATGGCTGCTGGGTTACTATTCCCACGCTGTATCCGCCCATTCTGGCGAAGCCAACGATCAGGTTGTTGGCAAAATTATCGTGTACCTCCATAAAATCGCCGTTGTCTATGATTTTAAGTATGACATTTTTCATATCATAAGTTTTGTTCGGGTCGTCGGGGATAACATGAAGCAATTCCTCTTCCATTCGGTTTGGGTCATCGACGGTATCGATGAAAGGTGGGTCATCCAGATTGTTTTGCGGCAGAAAGCTTAACAGCCGGCGTATTGCCCCAAGACATTGTTTGTCATCATCGGCCACAAAGTGACAGTTGCCGCTTTTAACGGCATGTGTCATAGCGCCGCCCAGTGCCTCGAAACTAATTTCTTCACCGGTAACCGACTTGATTACTGCCGGGCCTGTAATATACATCTGGCCCGTGTTCTTGACCATGAAGATGAAGTCGGTTATGGCTGGCGAATAGACAGCGCCTCCGGCACACGGTCCCATAACCGCCGAAATTTGCGGTATCACGCCTGAATAGATGGTATTTCGCATGAAGATGTCACCATAGCCTGCCAGGCTTTCTACGCCCTCCTGTATGCGGGCACCGCCTGAGTCGAGCAAGCCTATGATAGGGGCGCCGTTTTTGGCTGCCAGGTCCATGGCTTTACAGATTTTTTCCGAAGCCACCTTTGACAGCGAACCACCGAAAACGGTGAAGTCCTGGGAAAAGACGAAGGCGGTTCGGCCGTCGATTTTGCCATATCCGGTGACTACGGCATCGCCGAGAACCTTCTGCTTTTCGGCTCCGAGGTCAGTGCAGCCGTGTAGGGCGAACGGGTCCAGCTCTTCAAAGGTGTCCGGGTCGAAGAGAAGCTGAACTCGTTCCCTGGCGGTAAGCTTGCCCTGTTTGTGCTGCGTTTCTATGCGCTTGGCTCCGCCGCCAGCCATAGCTTTTTCTCTTAACTTGCTTAGTTCGGTGATTTTCTGCTCGGTTCCCATATATTTCACCTTCCCATGTGCGATTGCCGCAGATACAGCATTGTAACATATTTAGCAGAGCATTGAATAGCGTATAATCGCATAGCATAATATCGGATAGATTGGAGCATCCGCTCCAATCATACCTGAGGTGCGAGCTCCTTTTGTGTCCTGTCATTCTGAGCCCTTGGCTGTTTTTCATCAAGCTATTCCGCTCATTCTGCATATTCCTCCCGCTCATTCTGAGCCTGTCGAAGAATTTACGCTCAGGATAAACTTCGAGAGGAATTGACTATATAACATATTGCCTTGCATGGTAGAATAGAGACCTGATGGCTGGCAGGATGAGCAAGGCTTCATTGCTGCAGTGGCGAAAGGCAAGGGGCGGGTCCTCCCCGGGCGTCACCCGTTGCGGAAAAACCGCCTTCCGCTGGGGAGAACGGACCTATGTGATGGGTATTATCAACGTCTCCCCCGATTCTTTTTCCGGTGACGGTCTGGATAGTGTCGA
>MGOH01000012.1:1966-2074 GCA_001795315.1 Chloroflexi bacterium RBG_19FT_COMBO_48_23 | reverse complement strand
AGGTGTTGACATACTCGATGTCGGCGGCGAATCTACCCGCCCCAATTCGGCTCCCATAACAGTCGATGAGGAGCTGCGGCGGGTGATACCGGTGCTGGAGCGGCTGGC
>MGOH01000012.1:918-1854 GCA_001795315.1 Chloroflexi bacterium RBG_19FT_COMBO_48_23 | reverse complement strand
CCCAAGTTGGCTGATCTGGCGGCAAAGAGAGGCGTGCCCATAATCCTGATGAGCAATCAGCGGGAGGACCCTCAACGAAATATTGTGCCGGCGGTTATTGCCGACCTCAAAAGGGCTATAGACCTGGCTCTGGATGCAGGAGTGCCCTGGGAGAATATCATCGTTGACCCGGGCGTTGGCTTCGGCAAGACACTGGAGCAGAACCTGGAGCTGGTGCGCCGGCTTGATGAGCTTAAAGCTCTGGGCAGGCCTGTACTTCTGGGCACATCGCGCAAATCGATGATTGGGTTGGTATTGGACTTGCCTCCGGAGCAGCGCCTGGAGGGCACGGCAGCCAGCGTCGCCATCGGTATCGCCGGAGGTGCCGATATAATCCGGGTGCATGACGTTAAAGAGATGATGCGCGTTTGCCGCATGAGCGATGCTATTGTCAGGGGAAGGAGGGATTAGATATGGTAACTGCGTACCTGGGTCTCGGCTCCAATCTGGGAGACAGGAAGAAGAACCTGGCTCAAGCCCTGGACTTGCTATCACAAAATCTGGCAATTAAAAAGCTCTCCTCTGTTTATGAAACCGAACCTGTAGGCTACGAGGAGCAGCCGCTTTTTCTTAATGCCGTGTGCCTTGTCTCTATGGGACTTAGCCCTGAAAATCTTCTGCGCCTGGTTAAGAAAATCGAGGCTAAACTGGGAAGAATGCCCGGTCCCCCCAACGCACCCAGGCCCATCGATATAGATATACTTTTCTACAATAAGGTGGTTCTAAACGAGAAGGAGTTGACTATACCTCATCCCCGGCTGGCGGAGCGGGCTTTTGTGCTGGTGCCGCTGGCTGAAATCGCTCCGGACCTGGTTCATCCCGGGAATAAGAAAACCGTCAAAAAGCTGCTTGATGATTTGGGAACCGTGACCGGCGTCAGCAAGTGGGCTGAAGCTG
>MGOH01000012.1:188-523 GCA_001795315.1 Chloroflexi bacterium RBG_19FT_COMBO_48_23 | reverse complement strand
GGGATGCTTTCCGTGATGGGATAGCTGTGGTTACACTTTTTGCAAAGGAGTGAGCCGGTAACTACATCGCCCTTTTTCTCTTCAGTTACTTTTAGTTTAAGCGAGCTTTTGCACACCGGGCAGGCAAGTATGTCCATCAACTCTTTCTTCATCGAGAGCTTATCCTACTCCAATTTCAAGAAGCTGTCAATTTTTTAATTTTATCTCCTCTCCCTTGACGGGAGAGGATTAAGGTGAGGGTGAACTCTTGCATTTTTATCTGTACTTTTGGCTTTTAACTTTTAACTTGTGTGGGGGGTTGATATGCTGGGCATCCTGCGCTAGACTTATGGTGG
>MGOH01000012.1:0-179 GCA_001795315.1 Chloroflexi bacterium RBG_19FT_COMBO_48_23 | reverse complement strand
GAGTGCGGCTCACATTCTACGGCGGCGTCAACGAAATCGGCGGCAACAAAATCCTTCTCGAGGACGGAGAGAGGCGGCTGTTCCTCGATTTCGGCTTTCCCTACAAAAAGCACAAGCAATACTACGAAGAATACCTGAAGCCCCGCGGCGGTGCCGGCTTGCTCGACCCGCTGGCAATA
>MGOH01000011.1:2565-5963 GCA_001795315.1 Chloroflexi bacterium RBG_19FT_COMBO_48_23 | reverse complement strand
TTAACTAAGTATAGCAGAAGGTAAGTAAGATGGCTGAGTGGTTTATTTGGACAATAATAATCATCCTCACGGGCCTGTGCACACTGGCTCTGGCTCTTATGGTTGCCAAAAAAAAGGTGGACCCAGAGTCTAACGGGGCAAGGCAGCCGAAGCGTATTTCTGAGCCAATTATACAGTGTGTTACCGTTATTGCTATAGCTTTTACTCTTTACTACTTGGGCTGGCGATTAACAACGCTGAATCCTGAGGCGATGATACTTTCCTGGTTGCTATGGATAGCAGAAGCTTATGGCTTGATGGTATTTCTTCTATATGCATTCATGGCCTGGCGACTGGTGTATCCCGTACCGCCGAAGGCAAAGCGTAACACTATCGTTGATATATTCATCCCCACATACAATGAGTCTGTAGATGTTCTCCGCGCCACACTGGCCGGATGTGCCAAAATTAGCTATCCTCACCGGACTTACATTTTAGATGACGGTGAACGCGACGAGGTACGTGCCCTTGCCGCCGCCTTCAACTGCGAGTACATAGCACGTCCCACGCATGAGGGAGCAAAAGCAGGTAACTTAAACTATGCACTCAGCCGAACTACCGGCGAGTTTTTCGCAACTTTGGATGCCGACCACATACCACTCCCTGGCTTTCTGGAGGAGACAATCGGCTTCTTTGAGGACCAAACCGTGGCTGTTGTTCAAGGACCACAGTTATTTTACAACATAGATTCATTCGAGCATGAAAACCCCGACTGGCATGAGCAGAAGCTATTCTTTCATGTGATTCTGCCGGGAAAGAACCGCACCAACTCAGCCTTCTGGTGTGGTACTCCGTCGGTGTTACGACGCTCGGCAATAGAGAGTATCGGAGGTATAGCCGCAGAAACTGTAACGGAAGACCTGCATACTTCTATTCGCCTGGCAAGGCGCGGCTACCGCGTGGTCTACATTGACCGCCCGCTGGCATCCGGGCTAGCACCGGCAACTCTCAAAGACTTCCTGGCTCAGCGTTTCCGCTGGGCGCAGGGAGCCATGCAAGTCCTTCGGAAAGACAACCCACTATGGGGTCGTGGCCTCACTCTAGGCCAGCGGATTAGCTTTTTTGCGTCCATGGAGACCTATTTCGATGCACTGCAGAAGCTCACTCTTCTGGCTATACCTATCCTGGTTCTACTGACAGGAGTACTGCCCATCAATACCATGAGCTGGTCGTTCTGGGTACGCTTTACCCCATACATGATTCTTACCTTCAGCGCCCTGTGGCTTCTCGGCCGAGGTATATACAATATATGGGATATACTTCGCTATGACGCGATTAAGATGTTCGCCTTCATTTCTGCACTCAGAACACTTGTAACCGGCCGCACCAGCCGCTTCCGGGTAACATCCAAAGTGGCAGGTGACGGCAACCGGTCGCTATTTCAACCCCTGTTCACACCACATTGGGTTATGATAGGGTTGTCCTTTATTGCTATTGTCATCGGTGTTGTGCACATAATACATCCTATATGGTACCAACCGAAGCCATTCCCGATGCTGGTTGCCATAGGCTGGGCATCGTTTAATTTAATTCTGTTAGCTGCAGGGGTATTCCGTATGAGAAGCGTCAGCCGCCGCACAACATACCGCTTCCCCGTCAGTACCGATTCTTATTGGCAGGTTATCGGACATAACGCTTGGTATGCAGCGCGCTCTTTCGACTTCAGCGCTACAGGCATCGGATTAGAAAACACCGGCCCCAGGCTGCGCCTTGGCGACCGTGTAAAGCTAATTATCCCCAATGGAAACGGAACATATATGAGCAAAATGCCTACCGCGGACACTCAAATTGCGTCGCCAGGTGACAACCATAAGATTTCGTTGACTGCGACTGTAACAAGTGAAGACAATGGTCACAGTAACGGGAAGCAACGGGTTGGTTTACTGATAAAGGATTTCTCCAGCAAAGATGATATCGCCAGATATTTCGAGAGTGTTTATTCCCCTCTCAATCTGCTTAACGGGCATACGAAATCCCAGCCATCACCACATGCAAACGTCCACAACTAAACCTGCGCTGCTGATTCCTTAAGACAGCAATTTAACCACATAACTCCAGGAGGGACTGTCAGTGTATTTAGTAAGGAGACGAATCTTTTTATGCTGGCGCTGGCCCAAAATTCACCGACTGCCCAACCGCCGCAGAATCTTTGCTCTCTCCTGAACCTTTTTTATAATATCGCGTTTTTCGATGAAATCTGTGGTGTGCTTTCCCGATTTAAAAGTTTCATCTTCCAGCGCCACCTGGTGAAACAGAATTATTGTCTCGATTCCCTCGATTTTCATCTCGCTAAGAGCTCTCTGCATTCGTAAAAGAGCTTCTTCCCTTGTCTGTCCCCTTACCATTAGCTTCAGCAGCAAGGAGTCATAATCAGGTGGAAGTTCGTATCCCTCATATACACCTTCGTCAATTCTGACTCCCAAACCGTGAGGAAGTCGAAGGCTCGTTATTTTCCCGGGGCAAGGGAAAAAGTTGCGTACAGCATCCTCTCCGGTTATCCGGCAATTTATTGAAGGAGCGGTGAGGACAACCTCATCTTGGTTATAACTCAATCGCTCTCCAGCAGCAATCCTGATTTGCTCTTTGACGATATCTACATTGGCAGCCAGTTCAGTTACGCAGTGCTCCACCTGTAAACGAGAGTTCACTTCATTAAAGTAAAATTCCTGAGTGTCTGGCACATAAAAGAACTCTACGGTCAAGGCATTGATGTACTGCAGAGCCACAGCTACATCAAGAGCAGCGACATACATTTTCATTCGCAAATGCGGCGATAAAATCTGGCACGGCGCTTCTTCTATAAGCTTCTGAAACCTCCGCTGAACAGAGCAGTCCCTTTCCCCCAGATGTATGACATTACCATGCTTATCAGCAAGAACTTGAACCTCTATGTGTTTCACGCCGGTAAGAAGCTTTTCAACATAAAATGAGGGTACACCGAAGGCTTTTCTCCCTCTCTCCTCCACAAAACGAACAGCATCTACCAGCTCTGCACCGTTTCTAGCCACAACCATACCAATGCCGCCACCGCCACCCGAGGGTTTGATAATAACAGGGTAGCCGATGCTTTCTGCTGCTTGCTCAACTTCAGCAAATTTCGCTTTAGTTATATCCTTAAAAGGTTCATCAGAACCCGGCACTACAGGTATATTAAGCATCTTCATCAACTGTCGTGCTCTGTGCTTTGGCTTGACTTTATACATGCATTCGCTGGTAGGACCTATAAAGACAATTCCATGCTTTTCGCACATTTCGGCAAATTCAGGATTCTCGGCCAAAAAGCCATAACCAGGGTGAAGAGCCTCGGCTTTGCTCCGTATGGCAACTTCGAGTAGCTTCTCCGTGTTCAGGTAGCTTTG
>MGOH01000011.1:827-2267 GCA_001795315.1 Chloroflexi bacterium RBG_19FT_COMBO_48_23 | reverse complement strand
TCCCGGCTTCGTTGAACAGCTCCACAAAGGAGTCATCAGCGTATTTGCCGAAGGTTACAAACCTCTTTACCCTGGCATTGGCCAGCATCTTGGCACACAGTATGCACGGCGTATGGGTGACATAGACCGTGGCGCCCTCGAGGCTAACGCCGTGAAGTGACGCCTGTATGATTGCATTCTGCTCGGCATGAATACCACGGCATATCTCATGCCTCGTCCCGGATGGTATATTCTTCTCATCTCTAAGACAGCCAAGTTCAAGGCAGTCCTTAAGCCCGGCAGCAGCACCATTGTAACCCGTAGCCAGTATATGTTTATCCTTCACCGCCACGGCTCCAACATGGTGCCGACGGCACGTTGAGCGCTCCGCCACCACGGAGGCTATCTTTAGAAAATATTCATCGATATCTGGCCTATTTACATTTCTCATCTCAAACCAGCCGCAATCTTCTCAGCTTCCCTTGTCAAGTCTTCCAGGGAGGTCTCGTTTATAATGGTGAAGTCAGCCATGGCTATCGGACCACCTTTATTGATATTCTCCAGCTCGGCAACATCCCGACCGGCAGCTTCCTCCACCGTTAGAGGCCGAGCCTTTCTCTTCGACAGCCTATTATATCGCGTCTCAGGCGATGCCCAAACAGCAACCACATGAAAATCATCACCATAGCGACTTTTGAGCAATGTGTATTCTTCCCAGGAATAGAGGCCATCCACAACAACATCTGTGGACTTGAGCAAGACATCAATCTTCGGCAGGTTCAGTTTGGCGTAGGCCGCCATTCCATGCTCTTTTCTCAATTGCTGCCTGACATCTCGTTCGTTCTCCTCGTTCAGATTGAGCCCCCTTCTCTTGATCTCCTCGTCGGTAATATCTCCGAATCTTATCCTCTTGAAACCGTTCCTCTCAAATACTCTGGCCACCTCGGACTTGCCTGAACCAGCCATGCCGACAATCGATACCACTTTCATTTATCAACCATTTCCGAGCAAAACTCGTTTCCACATTATATGGAAAAACCTCGCGTCGAGCAAAGCGCTACAATGATGAACTCTTTTGAAGCCCTGTTCCCCCAATGCTATAATTGCTCATAGAACTCCATGCATATCCGCAATCGAGCCAATTTTGCCGAAGGCTAACCACAGATAGAGGAGGATACAAGATGAAAAAAAAACTGGTCACCGTGCTTGCTCTTGCAGCGCTTGTCACTCTGGGGCTGATTGCCAATCTAAGCTGCGGTTCCACTGGCTGCGCCGATGTTTATCTGGAAGGGGTAAATATCGGCTCAATGTCTATTGAAGGTAAACCACTTAGCGGGCTGCCCTCGCAAAAGGTGGATGTTGTACTAAATGTTAACGCCAACCGGGTAACCATAAGCACCAATGGCGAGGATACCACCATTAAGTTGAGTCCATCAAGTGCCATCATCGTTAGCAGCCCGA
>MGOH01000011.1:0-596 GCA_001795315.1 Chloroflexi bacterium RBG_19FT_COMBO_48_23 | reverse complement strand
ACCTTCACCAATAAGGCTGCCCGAGAGATGACGGAGAGGCTGGAGAAGCTGCTGGGACAGACAGCAAAGGCGCTAACCCTAGGCACTTTCCACGCTATCTGCGCCCGCATCCTCCGAAAAGAAGGCAAGGCCATAGGACTCGACTCCAGATTCGTCATCTATGACGAAGAAGACCAGCTAAGCCTGATAAAGCAGAGCCTGCAGGAACTCGACCTCGACCCCAAGCAGTACGCACCCAGAGCTATTCAATCAGCCATCAAATACGCCAAAAGCCGGCTGCTGACGCCCACAGATTACGCCCAGCAGACCAGCAATTATTTCGAGGGGGTAGTCCAGCGCGTCTACGAACGCTACCAGCAGTCCCTCACCCAGAGCCATGGGGTTGACTTCGATGACCTGCTGATGAGAACAGTCCAGCTCTTCAACGACCACACCAAGGTTCTGTCCAAATATCAGTCGCGCTATCTGCATATACTTGTCGACGAGTTTCAAGATACCAACATCACCCAGTACATGCTGATAAGGCAGCTAGCCGGTAAATACCGCAATGTCTGCGTTGTCGGCGACCCTGACCAGTCCATCTACTCTTGGAGGTT
>MGOH01000010.1 GCA_001795315.1 Chloroflexi bacterium RBG_19FT_COMBO_48_23 | reverse complement strand
TTGCCGAAGCTCGCACTACGCTGGGTAATATCGGAGTTAAAGTCTGGGTTTACAAAGGTCATGTTTATCCTGAAGTAAGGAGAGAAAGTGTTACAGCCGAAACGAGTGAAGTATCGTAAAACTCATCGAGGACAAATGAGAGGCAAGGCGCATGCCGGAAGCACTATTGTCTTCGGTGAATTCGGGCTGCAGGCTCAGGAAGCGACGTGGATGACAGCCAGGCAGATTGAAGCTGCTCGCCGTGTAATCGTTCGTTATTTACGTCGGGGGGGCCAGATGTGGATTAGGGTCTTTCCGGATAAGTCGGTGACCAAGAAGCCAGCGGAGACGAGAATGGGAAGTGGTAAGGGTTCTCCGGACCACTGGGTAGCTGTGGTCAGACCGGGAAGAATGTTATTTGAAATAGGTGGCATAAAAGAAAACATGGCTCGGGAAGCATTGCATCTAGCTTCTTATAAACTACCTATTGCAACCAGGTTTGTAGTAAAAGAGACGGTTAAAGAAGGGGCGAAAAGTTGAAAGTCGAAGAGGTTCGTTCCTTGAGCGACACAGAGTTAGTTAAGCGGTTATCAGAAGCTCGCCAGGAGCTTTTCAACTTACGACTTCGCATGGCTACTCGACAGTTAGCTAATCACCGCGAGTTGCCCAGAGTCAGGAAGAAAATCGCCCGAATAGAGACCATAATAAGAGAGAGGGAGTTTGGTATAAGATAGCTTATGAAAGAAAAACGGAAAACCAGAACCGGAAAGGTAATAAGCGATAAGATGGATAAAACGGTGGTGGTATTGGTTGAGAGCCTAAGGCGTCATCCTCTTTACAAAAAGGTAGTCAAGCATACCTCTAAATTCAAAGCCCATGATGAGGCTAATGCCTGCAAGATTGGTGATGTAGTGAAAATTATTGAGACTCGTCCTTTGTCTAAGGATAAGTGCTGGCGAGTGGCAAAAATAATAAGCAGCAAGGAAGTAGTTGAGGTCGAGTCTGCTGAGACAATATAAAGAGATAAGGGATAATGATTCAGACTTATACTAGACTTAAAGTGGCAGATAATACTGGAGCAAGGCAGATTATGTGTATCAACGTGCCTGGTGGCACGCGGAGAAGGTATGCTACTGTTGGCGATATTTTTGTAGGCACGATAAAACGTGCCATACCTGGTGGTGTGGTGAAAAAGGGAGATGTGGTGAAGGCAGTAGTTGTGCGCATAGCTAAACAACATCATCGACCAGATGGGTCTTATATTAGATTCGATGATAACGCTGCGGTTATCTTGGATGATAAAAACAATCCTAAAGGCACTCGCATTTTTGGCCCGGTAGCTAGAGAGCTTCGGGATAAGAATTTCATGAAGATAATATCGTTGGCTCCTGAGGTTCTGTGAGATGAATATTAGAAAGAATGATACGGTTCTTGTTATTGCCGGCAAAGATAGAGGGAAGAAGGGTAAGGTACGAAAGGCTTTGCCTGAAAAAGATGAGGTAATAGTTGAAGGCGTTAATATGATTAAGCGCCATTCTCGAGCTCGTCGCGAAGCTAGGCAGGCTGGCATAATTGAGCTCGAAGCACCACTGGATGTGTCAAATGTGATGTTGCTCTGCAATAAATGTAACAAGCCGGCTCGAGTTGGCTTCCGTTTTCTTGCTGATGGTAAAAAAGCGCGAGTTTGCCGCTCCTGCTATGAAGTGATTGATTAATTGAGAGGTGTATTTTAAGGATGTCCCGGCTGAAGGAAAGGTATGAGAAAGAAGTAGTGCCCGAGCTAATGCGTAAGTTCGGGTATAAGAATGTGATGCAGGTCCCACGGCTTAATAAGATCGTGCTGAATATCGGTCTGGGCGAAGCGATACAAAACCCTAAGGCTTTAGAAGGAGCTGAGAAGGATTTGGTGGCTATTTCGGGGCAGCATCCGGTAATAACGCGAGCCAAGAAGGCTATCGCCGCTTTTAAACTCAGAGCCGGCATGCCTATCGGTATGATGGTGACGTTGCGGGGCAGGCGAATGTACGAGTTCTTTGATAAGCTCGTCAGCGTTGTTCTGGCACGGACCAGGGATTTTCAAGGAATATCCCCCGATTCGTTTGATGGTGAAGGCAACTATACCTTAGGAGTTAAGGAGCAGATAGTTTTCCCTGAGATTGATTATGATAAGGTGGATAAGCTGCGGGGATTTGAAATAATCATCGTTACCACTGCAGCTAGCAATGAGGAAGGCAGGAGTTTACTCGAGTCTCTAGGTATGCCTTTCAGAAGGAGTTAAGTTCCCGGTAAAATGGCAAAGTTATCCAGAATTTTAAAATCAAATCGCCCCCCGAAGTACAGGGTGCAGCATCGGAATCGATGCAAGTTGTGCGGCAGGCCCCGTGGCTATATACGCAAATTCGGCATGTGTCGTATTTGCTTTCGAGAGCGGGCTTTAAAAGGTGAAATTCCTGGAGTGAGAAAATCAAGCTGGTGATTGAAAGTGCTGGAGGCATAAGTCCATGGTAACTGACCCAATTGCTGATATGTTAACTAGAATTCGCAACGCAATCATGGTGCATCATGATAGTGTGCTCATGCCGGCTTCTAGAATTAAGATTTCTATGGCCAAGATACTCAAGGATGAGGGGTTTATAACTGATTATACTGTTCTTAAAGGCAAGCCACAGCGGGTGATTAAAATATCATTAAAGTATATAGATGGACGTCCTGCCCTTGCGGGTTTAGAAAGGGTTAGCAAGCCAGGTCTTAGACTGTATGTTGGCCGTAAGGAGATTCCCCGCGTCTATGGCGGGCTTGGCGTTGCCATTTTGTCTACATCCAAAGGGATTATGACCGGCCAGGGTGCATGGCGTCGAAATCTCGGTGGTGAATTATTATGCTATGTTTGGTAAATAGATTTTTGGAGGCGATTCTGTGTCCCGAATAGGATTGATGCCTATACCTGTGCCGCAAGGTGTCAAGGTTGATGTTAAGGGCAATGAAGTGACTGTGGAGGGGAGTAAGGGTAAGTTGATGCGCTCATTTCACCCCGATATGTCTATTACGTTTAAGGATGGTAACCTGATAGTGGCGCGGCCTACAGATAATAGGAATCATCGTGCTTTACATGGTTTGACTCGGAGCCTTTTGGCTAACATGGTTGAGGGCGTTACCAAAGGTTTTGAAAAGGTTCTAGAATTGAGCGGCGTTGGCTACCGAGCACAGAAAGCTGGCGATAAACTATCGTTGCAGATTGGGTTCAGTCATCCGGTGGATTTTTCACCACCGGCTGGCATAGAAATTGTTGTGGAAGGTACGAACCGGGTTCGGATCGTTGGTATCGATAAGGAGGTTGTGGGTGAGACAGCGGCTCAGATTAGAGCTGTACGGCCTGCGGACTCTTACAAAGGTAAGGGTGTCAGGTATGCCGGTGAGAGGATCCGTCTCAAACCTGGCAAAGCGGGCAAGGCGGCAATGAAAGGATAAAAGACGTTGGCAGTTAAAATAGATACAAGGTTGGCACGAAAGCGACGTCACCTTCGGGTTAGAGCCAAGGTAAGCGGTACGGCGACGAGGCCAAGGCTTTGCATTTTTCGCAGCCTGAACCATACTTATGCTCAGGTTGTAGACGATTCTGCGGGAAATACCCTGGTTTCGGCGAGCAGTTTGGACGCAGAGATAAGGGACAAAATCGCAGGAAAGAGAAAAACGGAAAGCGCTGAAATGGTTGGCTCTCTTGTGGCTCAGCGCGCCTTGAATAAAGGGATTAAACAGATAGCTTTTGATAGAGGTGGCTATCAGTATCATGGACGAGTTAAAGCTTTGGCGGAAGCTGCCAGGAAATCTGGTCTAGACTTTTGAGGTTTGTAGATGAAAGCAATTAAGAAGCTAATTGAAGAGAGAACCAGAGTTGATGCTAGCGAGCTTGACATTAGTGAGAAACTAGTGTCACTCAACCGGACAACTAAGGTTGTCAAAGGTGGTAAACGGCTCCGTTTTAGGGCGCTGGTGGTTGTTGGGGATGGGAATGGGCACGTGGGTGCTGGCTTGGGTAAAGCTAAGGAGGTACCGGAAGCAATTCGTAAGGCCGGCGTTGTAGCGCGGAAAGATCTTTATAAGATAACTATGTCGGGGACTACTATACCACATGAAATTCTGGCTAAGGCAGGGGCGGCGAAAGTATTGCTTAAACCGGCGTCGCCTGGAACCGGAGTCATCGCTGGTAATAGAGTTCGCGCAGTGCTTGAAGCTGCAGGCATAAAGGATGTTCTTAGCAAATCTCTAGGTAGCCCTAATCCTGTAAATGTGGTCAGAGCGACTGTGTTGGCTCTAGCTAGCCTTAGAAATCCTAAGGAGGTCGTAGCAAGGCGCAAAGCTGAGCTTGAGATTAAGGAGACGGAGACCGAGCCAAGTGACTAAACTACGCATCAAATGGATAAAGAGTGGCATTGGATATGCCAGGGGGCAAAGGCGAACCTTGAAAGCTCTAGGCTTCCATCGCCTTAATGAAACGGTGGAACATGAAGATTCTCCTCCCGTGAGAGGAATGATAACTAAAATCAACCATTTAGTTAAAGTGGAAGTGATCACCGATGCAGCAGCATAACTTAAAGCCTCCAGCAGGTACCAAACGCAACCGAAAACGTGTGGGACGCGGCGATGGCAGCGGACATGGCAGTTATTCAGGGCGTGGTTGTAAAGGACAGAAATCGCGTTCTGGAGGCGGCGTTCGCCTTGGTTTTGAAGGGGGTCAGCTCTCTCTGATTAAGCGTTTACCTCGGAAACGCGGGTTCGTTAATATTTTCAGAACTGAGTATAGCATAGTTAATGTGGGCGAGCTAATAGAATTTTCGCCTAATACTGAGGTTACTACAAAAGAGTTATTTGAAGCTGGGCTGATTAAGTCTTTTACTCATCCGGTTAAGATTCTCGGCGGCGGTGACATCGATCGCCCGCTTACAGTAAAGGCCAACAAATTCTCTGCTACTGCTGAAAAGAAGATCGTGGCTGCTGGTGGTAAAGTGGAGGGAATTTAAAGTGCAGCAGGTTAGCGGAAGACCGCGTCTTATTCAAGCATTGTTCGATGCCTTTTCCCTCCCAGACCTGAGACGGCGTCTTCTTTTCACTATAGGTATGCTGGTCGTTTTTCGCTTCATAGCTCATGTTCCTCTGCCCGGCGTGGACCCTCAAGCGTTGCAAGAGATTTTCGAGCGGAATCAACTTCTGGGTATGCTTGACCTGTTTAGTGGTGGGGCTATGAGGAACTTCAGCATCGCGGCTATGGGAGTTTATCCCTACATAACTGCTTCCATCGTTATGCAGTTGTTAGTCCCGGTTGTTCCCAAACTCAGGGCATTATCTCAGGAAGGGGAATCCGGGAGGCGTAGAGTTAACCAGTTTACCCATTGGTTGACTATACCCCTGGCGGCTCTTCAAGGTTATGCTCAGTTGGCTCTCATGCGCAGCCAGGGTGCGGTTGCTGCAGCTGGAGCATTGCCTACCCTGGCGGTAATAGTATCGATGACAGCGGGGACAGTCTTTCTCGTCTGGCTTGGTGAGCTTATAACCGAACGAGGTATTGGAAATGGTGTGTCCATAATAATCTTTGGCGGTATTGTGGCTAGTTTGCCTGAAATGGTAGGACGTGCCGGAATTGCCGGTACTCAGAACTTGGTCGGTCTGATTGTGTTTGGTATTGTTGGCTTGGTCACGGTGGCGCTTATAGTCATATTTACAGAGGGTCATCGCCGCATTCCAGTACAATATGCGCGAACTGCCTTCCGTGGGGCTCGAATGTATCGCCAGACAGGCTCAACGCATATTCCCCTTCGGGTTAATACTGCAGGCATGATACCTCTCATCTTCGCTATGTCGCTGATGATTTTTCCAGGAACTCTAGCCAGTTATTTTGCCAGTCCCGCGGGGCAGGACCCCAATTTCGCCAACACGCTTATGACATGGTTCAACCCCAGTACGCCTCTCCCCGTTGGCTTGTTTTACTGGGTTCTTTATTTCGTGATGGTGGTGGCCTTTACCTTTTTCTATACCATGGTGATATTTGAGCAGATGGACTTGGGGCGGACTTTACAGCGTCAGGGCGGCTTTATTCCGGGTGTACGTCCTGGGAAACCCACCATCGATTACCTCAGCAAAGTTATTAGCGGCATAACCTGGGGTGGCGCTCTATTTTTGGCTTTTGTTGCGGTATTGCCGTTCTTGGTTCGAGAAGTGTCAGATGTTGGTGTGCTGACTTTGTCCAGCACCGGTATACTTATCGTTGTGGGTGTGGCTTTGGATACTATGAAACAAGTAGAAGCGCAGCTGACAATGCGCCGATATGAAGGTTTCTTGAAGTAAGGAAATATGAAATGTTTTTGGTTTTTCTAGGTGCTCCAGGGGCAGGTAAAGGAACTCAGGCGGCTGTCGTTTCCCGAAAGTTTGGATTGGCTCATATAGCTTCAGGTGACCTTTTTAGACAGTCGGTGGAGAAGGGGACCGAGCTGGGGAAATCAGTCAAAGCTTATATGGATAAAGGTGCCCTGGTTCCTGACGAAGTGACGATTCATCTGATCTCAGAGCGACTGAATGAGCCTGATTGTAAACTAGGATGTGTTTTCGATGGCTTCCCTAGAACTATTGAGCAAGCCAAGGCGCTTGACAAGATGTTAGTCGGCCGCGGGTGGGCTGTAGACAAGGCAATATACATTGAGGTGCCTGAGGGAGAGCTATTAAAACGTCTTGGAGGGCGCTGGATATGCCGCAAGTGTCA
>MGOH01000009.1:12308-12396 GCA_001795315.1 Chloroflexi bacterium RBG_19FT_COMBO_48_23 | reverse complement strand
GCATGTCGGCAGCGGCACAATTGAAGAACTGGTGGGCAAAAACGATGCTCTTCTTAGTACTGATATCTTCATACGCACGCTCGGCTGG
>MGOH01000009.1:11464-11606 GCA_001795315.1 Chloroflexi bacterium RBG_19FT_COMBO_48_23 | reverse complement strand
TTTGACCTGTATCGCATTCGTGTCAATCCAAATAATCCGCTCCAATACGAGTGGAACGGTGAATGGCGAGACATGACAGTCCGCAAGGAGACTATACACTTCGGAGACGGCACGGAACCAATCACCATCCAGGTTCGAGAAA
>MGOH01000009.1:11206-11349 GCA_001795315.1 Chloroflexi bacterium RBG_19FT_COMBO_48_23 | reverse complement strand
ACTAATCCAATCAGTTACCCAGCTCAACAGGGCAACGAACTGGACGGAGTTCCGCAATGCCTTGAGCTACTGGGATGTCCCCTCGCAAAACTTCGTTTACGCAGATATCGAAGGTAATATCGGCTATCAGACACCGGGACACA
>MGOH01000009.1:7323-11017 GCA_001795315.1 Chloroflexi bacterium RBG_19FT_COMBO_48_23 | reverse complement strand
CTATATAATCAGCAAAGAATGGAACTACGGTTATCGTGCTCAACGTATTGTTGAATTACTAAAAGAGAAGGCACCGCATACTGTTTCCAGCTTCCAGACCATTCAAGGTGATAACAAGCTTATCAGCGCTGAAGAGATGATGCCATACCTTGCAGATTTGAAGTTTGCCGATGCTGAATTGACTGGAGCCCGTGATTGGTTGCTAAAATGGGATTACCAGTGCGGTATGAACAGTCCGCAGACTGCACTCTATGCTGAATTTTGGGTGAGCTTGATGAATAACCTATTCTGCGACCAGCTGACTGAAGACATAGAGGTTCGCGGTGAAGACAGGGACATGTGGGCGGCATTTTTGCTCATGGACATGCCTGACAATGTCTGGTGGGATGACGTCAGTACCAAGGATGTGGTGGAAACGCGTGATGATATACTGGTCCGCTCTTTCAGCGAGGCTTACTCAAACACCGTAGCTGCGCTCGGTAAAAACCGCGACAAATGGGAGTGGGGTGACCTGCATACGGCGACTTTCGTCAGCAACCCACTGGGACAAAGTGGCATCGGCTTGATTGAGAATTTGGTCAATCGTGGCCCATTCCCCACCAGCGGCAGCACGGACACTATCAACAATACCGTCTGGTACACCAGCTCTGGAGACTTCTCTGTAAAATGGGTGCCATCCATGCGCATGATTGTTGATCTGGATGACTTCAACAACAGCGTCACTATCCACACCACCGGCCAGAGCGGTCATCCCTATAGCAAACACTACGATGATATGATTAACCTCTGGCGCAATATAAAATATCAGCCTATGCTCTGGACACGAGACCAGGTGGAAAAAGCTGCTGTTAACCATCTCATCTTGAATCCTGGCAAGTAGCGAGAGCGTGACAGGAAAATCTGGAGCCAACAGGCACACCGGCACAAAAGTGTCTCACGAAAGCGAGCCGCAGCTAGATATTGATTATAGGCAAAGCGTATGATAGACTTTTAAACCTGCGGGGTTAGTGCATATCTTGCGCTCGCACCAGTAGAATATCTGCAAATCCACGGCGTCCGAAGGGTAGAGCGTGAAACCATGAGAATAAAACTCAAGAGCGAACAACTGGAAATACTGGCAAAGCGGCTTCGCTTTGAGGTCATACTGGAACAGCCTCGAGACGTAAGGGGCATGTTGGACGTCCTGGGGAAAGAAATACCCTGGAATGAGACGGGGCTTAGCAAATTCGATGACTCGCCCGGGCGGCCGGTGAGATTGACCTTTTCCGTGGAAGAAGCAAAGGATGGTTATATCTGCGACATACACCCGGCACTAGCCCAGTATATCCACACCCTTCTGGCCACTGAATAGGTAAACGCTGCTCTGGTGAGTAGAACCACAGAGTCATCACAGCAGCCCCATCTGGTTGAATATTCCATATTAACGACCGTATAATAATAGCGCTCGGATGGGCCGTTAGCTCAGTTGGCAGAGCACCTGACTTTTAATCAGGGTGTCACAGGTTCGATCCCTGTACGGCCTACCATTCAAATCCTCATCTTTTGCTAACGCCCTACACCTCGGCCAATCTCGGCAGCGACAAATATCAATGATCCCCAGCCTCTGGAAACTTCCTGAAAATCAGGGTGCCGTTAACGCCGCCGAAGCCGAAGGAGTTGGAAAGCGCCACCTCCACCACCGCCTTCCGAGCTTCGTTAGGCACATAATCCAGGTCACACTCAGGGTCAGGAAATTCCTGATTTATGGTCGGTGGAATCACTCCAGTATCTATAGTGCGAAGAGAAAATATGGCTTCAACGGCACCGGCAGCACCCCACATATGCCCAATCGACGATTTGTTGGAACTGACAGCCAGCTTCCTGGCATGCTCGCCGAATACACTCTTGATAGCCCTGGTCTCAGACAGGTCGCTAACAACAGTCGAGGTGCCATGAGCGTTTATGTAATCTACTTCATCAGGCTCTATTCCAGCATCTCTTAGAGCAAGCTTCATGCACCTGGCTGGCCCTTCGCCGTCCTTCGACGGAGACGTATAATGGAAGGCATCGCAATTATTGCCGTACCCCAGTACCTCGCCATGAATCTTAGCACCCCTTTCCAGAGCCACCTCCAAAGCCTCCAGGACCAACACTCCACTTCCTTCGCTCGGAATTAACCCATCTCTATCGCCGTCAAAAGGGCGGCTTGCTTTTTCAGGTTCACCGTTTCTCTTGGAGGTTAAAGCACCGAGAATGTCCAGAGAGGCTATCATCGACGCCGTAATTGGAGCTTCGGCGCCGCCTGTTATCATTATGTCAGCTTCCCCCATCTGAATACATCTGAAAGCCAACCCTATGGCATTAGTCCCGGAGGCACAAGCCTCCATTACAAGGTGGTGAGGCCCCCTGGCTCCATATTGAATGGCTATCACCCCGGCCGACGAATTGGCCGTGGCATTCACTATTAAAAATGGCGGCACCTTACTTAAATCGCCCTGAAATACAAAGCTGTGCGCAGATTCAAAGCTGGTAAAACCGCCAACGGCCGTTCCCATAATTACGCCAACCCTGTCCTCATTGTCTGCACTCACCTTGATTCCGGAATCTTCCACAGCCATTCTCCCCGCTGCCATTGCGTACTGGATAAAAGGGTCGAATCTCCTTATAAACTTGCTATCCAGAAAGTTCTGCGGTTGAAAGTCTTTTAACTCGCCAGCCACCTGGCATTTAAGTTGCCTGACATCGAACCGGGTGATTGGACCGATACCTGATTTGCCCTGGCAAAGAGCCGCCCAGCTTTTTTCCACTCCCACACCCAATGGGGTAATCATTCCTGCTCCGGTCACCACAACTCGCCGTTTCATCGCATTCCCTCTTTAATGACCTTAACCACACCTGTCTGTGCAGCCCTATGAGCTAAATGAATAGCATTCTTGATGGCTTTAGCCTGACTGCGACCATGAGCAACAATAATATTCCCATCTATTCCCAGCAGGCATGCCCCACCATATTCTTTATAGTCCATCCGCTCTACCATGCAAGCTAGCTCAGAATAGCGAACCAGGGCAGTGCCCCGAAGGTCAGTGCTAATTTTGAAAGCCTGCTCTGCGCTCATGAGATTCTGAAAGATATCACCCAACCCCTCTATCGTTTTGAGCACTACATTTCCGGTAAAGCCATCGGTAACAATCACGTCGGCTTTTCCCATCAAAATATCCTGTCCTCCTACACTGCCTATGAAATTCAGGCCGGTCTTCTCCAAAAGCTCGTAGCTCTCCTTAGCCAAAAGGTTAGCTTCAATCCTCTCGTCGCTGCCGTTGAGCAAACCGACTCGCGGTGCCTCAATGCCGAGAACGCTTTTAGCGAAAAAGTCCCCGAGTTGGGCAAACTGAACCAGGAATTCTGGTCGACAGTCCACATTAGCCCCGACATCGATAAGCAATGCCGTACTGGCAGCATCTACGGGAAACACACCGCAAAGAGCAGGACGCTGGACACCTTCTATTCTTGCCAGGTTCATAAATGCCGCTCCTACCACCGCTCCCGTATTGCCCGCAGATATAAAAGCTGAGGCAACTCCGTCTCGCACCAGTTTGGTTCCCACCACTATTGATGAATTCGGTTTACTGCGGATCGCCTGAACTGGAGACTCGTTACAGCCGATAACCTCGGCCGCCTCAATGATAGTGAGACCTGGCTCCGCTTCATAGCGCCT
>MGOH01000009.1:2784-7242 GCA_001795315.1 Chloroflexi bacterium RBG_19FT_COMBO_48_23 | reverse complement strand
GACTACTTCCTGTGGAGCATAGTCCCCGCCAGCGGCATCTACGGCAATTATCATCTGGACATCAGGTCTTATTTCCCTCTAAAAGCGGGCGGCCGCTTCTCGATAAAGGCTTTGCAGCCTTCGTCGAAATCATCGGTGGTCACCAGGAAATCGTTCAACGTTCTCTCCAAATCCAGCCCGTCTTCTAAGGAAACACCCGTTCCCTGAATCATAGCTTGCTTAGCTGCCCTTACTGCTAACGGCGCCCGTAGACAAATCATCTCAGCCATCTGTTTAGCAGCTGGCATAAGCTCAGCAAAAGGCACGACCTTGTTGATCAATCCTATTCTATAGGCTTCCTGGGCACTAATGGGTTTCCCCATAAGGAGAAGTTCAGCAGCCTTGGCGGAAGCTATAGCTCGAGGCAGACGTTGTGTCCCTCCCCAACCAGGGATAAGCCCAAGTGTAACTTCTGGAGTCCCGAAGATGGCTTTTTCCGAAGCTATCCTCAGGTCACAGAACAGAGCTATTTCCAGACCCCCACCAAGAGCAGCACCGTTTACGGCCGCAATCATCGGTTTCCACAGATTAAGGCCGCGCATGAAATTCAGCGGCCCGGCATTCGGCTGCCCCTTAAACTTTTTCAGCTCAGGCAGCATCTTCTGTATATCAGCACCGACTGAGAAAGCCCTGACACCTGTGCCGGTAATGATGCCAACCCACAAGTTATCATCATCTCTGAAATCTACAAGCACCCTGCTCAATTCCTCAGCGCTTTCCTGGTCGATAGCATTCAGAGCCTCGGGACGATTCAAGGTAAAGATGGCAATCTTGTCTTCTTTTATGTAATCAATAGCCATAACCAAACTACTCTTTTTGAGGTGACTTTTCGGATTGCATCGCCTTTTCGACGAGGCCCCTTATCCGCTCTCTTCTATACTCGGCCCATAACTTTTCAACCTGATTATCAATTTCGGCATCGCCGATATTGATAACCTGCACTGCGGGATTGATACGTTTAATTAAACCGGCTAGTACCTGCCCATGCCCTATCTCCAAGAAGGTGGTCACGCCGCCGGCTATCATATTTTCAACGGACCGCTGCCACCGAACACAATGTGTAAGCTGGTCGACCAACTCCTCTTTTATAGCTTTAGCATCGAGCAGCATCTGCGCAGTGACATTAGCCATTACCGGAACCAAAGGCTCGTGAAAAGTAAATTCCGAGATGGCGCTTTTTAAACCGTCCCATGCCGGTTGCATCAACTGCGAGTGGAAAGCCCCGCTGACCTTCAGGGGAATTACGCGACGAGCGCCCTTTTCCTCCGCCAGCCTGTTAAATTCAACCAGCTTCTCTTCAGCACCGCTGACCACAATCTGGCCAGGACAGTTGATATTAGAAATCTCGGTGCCCGCAGAAAGACAGATGTCTCTGGCAATTTCCTCATCAAGGCCGAGCACTGCGACCATGCCACCGGGGCTTACCCGACCAGCTTCATGCATCAGACGGCCTCTCTCGCGAACCAGGCGCACTGCCTCAGACAAACTCAGCACCCCGTCTATTACCAGGGCGGTATATTCACCCAGGCTGTGACCAGCGACAACGTCGGGAAACGGCAAGCTGCTGCCGCTTATTTCTTCGGCTGCCTTCAAACAAGCGATGCTGACAGTCAGCACTGCCGGCTGAACATTTATGGTCTGCGTTAGCTCGTCTTCCGGTCCCTCAAAGCACAAGCGAGACAGTGAAAAACCTAATGTCTTATCCACCTCATCGAAAACGTCTTTAGCCGATGGATATCTCTTATAGAGGTCCAATCCCATCCCCACCGCCTGAGACCCCTGCCCCGGAAAAACGTAAGCTAGCTTTGCCTCTTTGACCAAGTTTCTATCCCTTCGCTTGAAGCTTGCCCAGAGCATCGAGCACTTGCTGCGCCTCAGTCATGATATCCTGGATGATTTCTTTTACCGGTTTTACCTCTTTTATCAACCCGGCTATCTGTCCAGCCATAAGGGAACCTTCTTCAATATTCCCCTGAATGACCCCTGAAGACAACCTTCCTCTGCCCATCTCCTCCAATTCTTCCTTAGATGCTCCGGATTTTTCCAGAACCGCGAACTGATGCGTCAATTGATTCTCCAGGCAGCGCACAGGATGCCCGATTGACTCTCCGGTTACCACCGTAGCCCGGTCCTGGGCTTCGATAATTCTATCCTTGAATCTGGGATGCGCAATGCACTCCTCCGAGCAGATAAAACGTGTGCCCATCTGAACCCCTTGGGCGCCAAGAGCCAGAGCGGCCACCAATCCTCGACCGTCTGCAATCCCACCGGCAGCTATCACGGGCACTTTAAGACTATCGGCTATCTGTGGCACCAGAGCCATGGTAGTTGTCTCACCAACATGGCCACCAGATTCCATGCCCTCGGCAATAACGGCATCCGCGCCAAGCCTCTCCAGACGCCGCGCCAGAGCCACGCTGGAAACAACCGGCATGACCTTGAAGCCGGCTTCTTTCAATCCGGGCAGATAACTGCCGGGGTTGCCGCCACCAAAAGTGACAATGCCCACTTTCTCGGCCAGAATAAGCTCCAGATTATCCTTTAGAAACAGCGACATCATCATGATATTGACCGCAAATGGCTTGTCGGTCCGTTCCCTGGTCTGTCTGATCTGGTCCTTTAACCATTCTGTGGGAGCATCACCACTACCGATTACCCCCAGGCCGCCGGCGTTCGATACCGCTGATACCAGCTCGGTTGTCCCAAGCCATGCCATCCCACCCTGAATGATGGGATATTCAATCTCGAGTAAGTCACAAACGGCAAAATTACACAGCATGACCGACCACAAAAGCAACAGCGTATTCTCTACTATGAGACATGCTTATGGAGAATCGGGCAATGCCGAGTTCCCTGCTTCTCTCGAGAGCACGTCTATGAAGTCTGACTAGAGGGGCACCGTCCCCATTTGCCAGAATCTCAATATCCTTCCAATTCACGCCTCTGACACCGGTTCCGAGCGCCTTCGTCACGGCTTCCTTGGCAGCAAAGCGGGCAGCCAGGCTGGAGACATTATGATGGCTTTCCAGCTCCGCCCGGGTGTAAATACGATTGAGGAAAGTATCTTGCCACTCCGATATGGCACGGTCGATACGCGCTATCTCGATGATATCAACGCCGATAGCCGCAACTAACGCCGGTACGGGTGTTTCCATTTTACTGCCCATCATATCTGCCGATAGCGATAACTGCGTTATGGCCGCCAAAACCGAATGAATTGGAGATGGCTATACGAACGTCTCTATCTCTGGCAACATTCGGCACATAATCCAGGTCGCATTCCGGGTCAGGATGCTCCAGATTGACCGTCGGTGGAATGATACCCTCATTTACCACCTTGCAGCACACGACTGCCTCAATCGCACCGGCAGCACCCATCATATGACCGAGCATCGATTTTGCCGAGCTGATTGGGATTTTGTACGCCCTATCACCGAAAGCCTTCTTAATAGCTCTCGTTTCGCTGGCATCGTTCAGCGGCGTGGATGTCCCGTGGGCATTGATATAACCAACCTCATCACGCTCTACGTTGACTAAGGCAAACTCTATTGCTTTAGCTGCTGCCTCGCCACTCTCCAGCGGCTGCGTGATATGGAAGGCATCGGATGTAGCTCCGTAACCGACAATCTCGGCTATAATGCTGGCACCTCTAGACCTGGCATAATCGAGACTCTCCAATACCAGTGCCGCCGCCCCCTCACCAACCACAAAGCCGTCACGCTCCATGTCGAAAGGCCTGGATGCCTTCTGTGGCTCGCTATTTCTGGATAGAGCGCCAGCTTGTGCAAAGCCGGCAAGTCCAACCGGGGTTACGGCAGCATCAGCCCCACCTGCAACCATCGCTTTAAACTCACCCCATTTAATCATCTTATAGGCAACCCCCAGGGCATCTGTCCCCGTAGCACAAGCTGAAATCAGACCTAAATTCGCCCCCCTTATTCCCATCTTTATCGATACTTGAGAAGAGGCGCTATCAGCTATCATCATAGGGACAAGGAAAGGACTAACTCTAGATGGACCTCTGACTTTCAAGACATCAAGCTGCTGCGCCAGGGAATCCAATCCGCCAACACCACTGCCTATCAGGACGCCGATGTCATATCTATTAGTATCATCCACCTTAAGCTCGGCAGCATCGATAGCCTGCAGCCCAGCCACAAGGGCAAATTGCGCAAATCTATCGTTGCGTCGAGCAGTTGTGGGGTCTAGATGAGCAGCAGGGTCGAATTCTTTGACTTCAGCGGCTATCTTTACTTTAAAATCAGTGGTGTCGAACAAGCTGATGTAACCAACGCCCGATACACCGGCCACTAAATTACGCCAGGTATCCTCAACATTCAGGCCAAGCGGCGTAACAGCTCCATAGCCGGTCACCACGACACGGTTAGCCACTTTTGACCTTCAGCCTCGCTTCTATTA
>MGOH01000009.1:0-2650 GCA_001795315.1 Chloroflexi bacterium RBG_19FT_COMBO_48_23 | reverse complement strand
GCGCTTGAGACTACCTTGCTCTCATCGAGCCCCGCGTTCGCTTTGCACAGAGCCTTTTTTACTTCTTCAAATACGTTCACAATTATCCTCCTGACAGATTCATAATAAAAGCCGCGGCTGGGGCTACCCCCAGCCAAACACATCTGCGACTTTAGAGAACGAAACTATTCAACTCAAAGAGTAATCTCACCAAATTTAACGCTTACTTCGTGAGACCTATTTTTAGCAGTGCTTTTATTGCAGCGATGAGGGCCACCGGTGACATCAGAACAGCAAAGTTCACTAGCATGCTGCCAATTAATTGACCTATTCCCATGGTCGTAATGGAAGCGAAAGCAGCCGTCATTGCCAACAGGGCTATGGTAGCAAGAAGCAAGGTATGCAAGGTAGTAATTTCTTTGGCATAGATAACATGGATAATCCCGATTATAAGGCCGAAGACTGCTAGCACCATCAAAATGATGGCATTCGCGGGAAATACTATACCTCCGATGACAGATAGTACCAGGCCTATGCAAAACAATATAAAACTGAATAGTCCCCAAGCTTTGCTCATGAATTAATTACCTCCTTTTTATTTTTTGCTACCTCCTAGTTTAAATGTCTTCAGAAATGTGCACAAGGGTCCTTTGGACAGGGACTAATGGCCGTTCTGAGTTCAAAATACAGCGTGCTTGTGTCCCGCTTTACCCTGATGCTACAATATTTGAACACCATGAATAAGGAAACTTCATCTTTAGTCACCAAGCGGAGGCAGTCCGCCAAAACCAGAATCGTACTCACTGACGACCATCCACTGCTGCGCAAGGCACTCAAGGACCTGCTGGCAAAGGAAGCCGATATTGAAATCGTAGGCGAGGCTGGCGACGGCAAAGAAGCAGTCAGGCTTGCCATCGAAATGGTGCCGGACATGGTAATCATGGACATAAGCATGCCCAACATGGACGGGCTAGAGGCAACACGGCAAATCAAAGCCGCCTGCCCGAACGTGGCAGTACTGGTGCTCACCGTACATACCGATGACGAGTGCATACTCGAGATTCTGCAGGCTGGCGCTGCCGGATATATCATCAAAAGTGCCTTCGGTGATGAAGTCGTGCAGGCTGTACGCTCGGTTGTTACCGGTGAGATGGTGTTATCTCCTGCAATAGGCCAGCGCCTGCTGAAGCAGGCTGCCCGGTATCCTACCAGGCCTGTATTACTGGAAGCCGGTGAGAAGCTGTCGGCTCGGGAACTGGAGATACTTAAACTCACAGCGCGCGGCATGATCAACAAAGATATTGCCCTGGCTCTCGGTATCAAGCTGCGCACGGTTAAAGGTCATCTGGCTGACATCTTTTCCAAGCTGAGAGTAGCCTCACGGACCGAGGCGGTCATAGCCGGCTTGCGGGCTGGATTCCTGTCTATGGACGATATTCAATGAGACAGATACGTACAGACACGATTGCGAACATCGCTTCTCAAAAGACGAGAAGCATACTCCGTAACCGTCATTTCTGGATAATTACCTGCGTTACGACCGTTCTGGCTTTGTTGTACAATGCCAGCTATCTCGGCATTACCGGCTGGTTTCCCTGGGCAAAAGACATCGTATCCGCCCAGGGTGTGTACATTTTTGTATTAAGCTTTCTTTTCTTAATACCGCTGGTACATGCCAGTGTAGTCTTCCGCTTGCAGGGCACACTGGCAACCTGGTTTGTATTCCTGGCAGCCATTTTGCCACGTGCCATACAGGATTCACCCAGCTTCGAGTCCTTATTAAGAACCGCACTTGTGGCAACGGTAGCCCTGCTGCTCGGCCTGTTCGTGGCACTTGACTACAATCCAGGACTGCAAGAGAGCGGGACTGCGAAGCGAACCAGGTTTGCTCGCTGGGCATCTCTGGCTCGAATGCTCAAAGTCCAGGAGTATGAGCGACGCCGTGTAGCCCGCAAGCTGCACGATAATACCATACAGTCACTGCTGGTCATCGCCAATCGCGCCCGTGCCCTCGAGTCCGGCGATTATGGCCGCCTGTCACCGAAAGCCAGGAAGCAGGCAGAGGAGATACTGATTATGCTACTTCACGCCATCGACGATGTCCGAAGGCTGAGCCGTGAGCTGAGACCGAGCACATTGGATAACGTAGGCCTACTGCCGGCTTTGAGATGGCTAACGGAAAGACTGAGCCACGAAAGCGGTATAAAGATTGACCTGCAGGTCAAAGGCAGAGAGCACAGCTTGCCGCCCGAATTCGAGGTCATACTCTTCCGCATAGCCCAGGACGCCTTGAACAACGTCGTCCGGCACTCCGGTGCCACCGCGGCTACGGTGACTCTTGACTTCATCACCAGCAACTTCAGGATGACGGTGGAAGATAACGGACAGGGATTCTCTCTGCCGGATAACATAGGTGATTTTGCCGCCAGAGGCAATCTGGGCTTGCAGAGAATGGAACAGCAAGCCGGATTGCTCGATGGCAACTTCAAGATTTCATCTGAACCCGGCAAGGGAACGGTAATTACCGTCGAAGCCACACCCTAGTCCGGTGAGCGGTTTTTAGGCGGCACCCGCCCACAGTGAAATCCTGAATCCCAATTACCAAATTCAAAACCATGGGCATATGTATTTTTAACTTTTGACCTGTACTTTTGACTTTTGGTCTTTAACT
>MGOH01000008.1:13953-14432 GCA_001795315.1 Chloroflexi bacterium RBG_19FT_COMBO_48_23 | reverse complement strand
ATTAGGGACATGAGCACGATTGAAACTCCGCCGGAAGAGCGTCTGCCAATTAAGACTCATGTGGGTGCTTATGATGAGAGGATAGTCCGCGAGGCAATACTGCGTGAGCTGGAGCGGAATGGCCAGGTGTTCTTCGTTCATAACCGGGTTCACAGCATAGCCATGGTTGCTGACCGTTTAGGCAGCCTGGTTCCCGAGGGCAGAATATCTGTCGCCCATGGCCGAATGCCTGAAGAGGAGTTGGAAAAAGTGATGACGGATTTCGTTAATCATAAAAGCGACATTTTGGTCACTACCACCATTATCGAGTCCGGACTTGATATACCTAATGCTAATACCCTGATTGTTGACTATTCGGACAGGTTAGGATTAACGCAGCTTTATCAACTTAGGGGTCGCATTGGGCGTGGTAGCAACAATGCCTACGCTTATTTCTTTTTTGAAAAAGGTAAACAACTGACTTCTGAGGCTCGGAAGCG
>MGOH01000008.1:5584-13854 GCA_001795315.1 Chloroflexi bacterium RBG_19FT_COMBO_48_23 | reverse complement strand
CGGCTATTGGCTGAGGCAGTGGAGGAGTTAAGGCAGGAGCGAGTAGTAGGGGAGGAGAGAAGAGTACCGCAATCTTCGGTTACAACTATAGCTCTGCCTTTAGCCGCCTATATTCCAGAAGAATATATACTTGCTTTAAGCACGAGACTGAGTTTTTATCAGCGGTTGGCTGCGGTGAAACGAGCTCAAAAAATAGGGGACATAGCGATGGAGATGAATGACAGGTTCGGACCGATGCCGCAGCCGGTCAAAAATCTTCTCTATGTAGTGGAGATTAAACAGCTTGCTGCTGCGGCGATGGTGGAATCCATTTCTACAGAGGAAAGACAAATAGTTTTGAATTTTAATAGCGCCAGGGAGATAAGAAAGCTACCTTTGGCACAGGATTTTAAATCTGGAATTAGAGTAGGTGGCCAGCACATAAAGCTTGACATAAAGCTATTGGGGAATAGTTGGCAGAAAGTGCTAAAAGAAGTGCTTCAAAAGGTGTCTACAAGCACCTAGGGCGATTCAAGGTGAGTTAGCGAAGATTAGAATGTTAATAGAGGGGTTCTGTTCTCATTGATGACCATTTAACTTTTCCCGTCAGTACGGGTGTGAACTTTTCAACGACTAATTTAACTATTCTGAAGTACCATTCTGGAGCATATGGATGTACCACGATGGTTCTAATTAGTTTCTCCACATCAAACTCAACTGAGATGCCAGTCCCTCTCTCAACTTTGAGTGCTTCCCCGCGCCTAACCTCAGACTGGTGTTCTTTTATTTCCTCTTCTGTCGGGGGACGGCCTATCACTGAGATTCCCACAGGCATTTGGTCACTACACCATTTTACGATCCTCACTTCTCTCTCATTAGCAAATGCTAGTCGTTTATGGAAGAAAGGGTAAAGCACGTTATCTTGCGGGAATCCTTCAGTTTGGTAATTCAGGTATCTCACCGGTGCTATAACTAATCCTTGGTTAATGAAAGAGGTTTCAATATCTCGGTATACCACTGTTATTGCTACCCCGTAATTATCGCCACAGTATAACTTCCACATTGCCTCGGATTCTGGTTCCATACACCAACAGCTAATGAAGGTGTTTTCTTTCACTTGTTTTCTAAATCTTGACAAGGTCTTGGGCAGTTTGGCTCTATCTGCAAACTGTACGTTCAGTGCCTCTATCATACTATTAGTAACAGAACCTTCATGCCGGTCTTGGAAGACATCCGCTCGAGCGAAATGCAACTTCTTGTCATTAAGTAGCCCGATTAACTTAGCGAGGTCTAGGTATCTCCAGAGCACAAGTGATGTATCACTTGGAGAGGGAACAACATTGGAGAATTTAGAGAATCCCCCCTTCTTTTCTGGCATGGGGGATGATTTATTACTATGCACATTAACCATAATGTACCCCGCTGAATTAGAATATATTTAGCCACAAGTATTATATCATGCTATAGAAAGAGGAAACTCGCCATATTTCTAGGTGTCACCTGCCCACAGGTGACCCATCAGTCAGGTATAAAACACGACGGTTACCCGAGGGGGGGGTGACATGTAGGTAAAGCCAAAAACCCTTTTTGCTTATGATGGTAGATGGGAAGTCGGGGCACCTAGCCTTCTATGCCGTAGTCGTGGAGGCAGTCGATTAGGTCCTGAACGGTAACGATTTTTTCGGTATCTTCATCCGTGATTTCAAGCTTGCGTCTTGGTGTGCTGAATTCTTGTTCTATTGCTGTGATGAGCTCTGCCAAATCAGGGGGGTCAATATTGAGGTCGTCAACAAAGGATGCCGAAGGCACTATTGATTCTTCGTCAACGCCGAGTTGCTCTGCAATTATTTTCTTAAGCTTTTCTGAAATGCTTGCCATTCATTTCCTCTTGATGTCCAGGCTTTCTCAGTTTTCCTAATCGCTTATTGTTGCTTACCTTGCTGTATACATGTAGTTACCACTGAACCCAAAACCCCGTTGACAAATTTTTGAGAGGTATCACCACCAAAACTCTTAGCTAACTCAACAGCTTCGTTAATAGCTGCTTTCATTGGAACTCTATTATCGAATAAAATCTCAAAAATGGCAAGGCGGAGAATATTTCTATCTATGGGGGCTATTTGATTGACGGGAAAGGCGGGGGCGAACCTTCGGATTACATCATCGATATTTTCCTTGTTCTGGAGAATCCCGTTAACCAGGCTTTCG
The DNA here is from genome assembly GCA_001795315.1 of Chloroflexi bacterium RBG_19FT_COMBO_48_23. Next base: position 11,667 of record MGOH01000008.1, on the reverse strand, counting down.
GCAAAATCGGCTGCTTCATCAGGCAGGGCTTTTTCCTCTAGCAAGCGAGCCAAAACATCCTTTGGCTTATGAGCCGAGCAGTCAAGCTCGTAAAGTGCCTGCATGGCAATAGTCCTTGCCTGCCGTCTAAATCCAGTCATTCTGCTTCATTCCTCAATAAGTGAACGGGCGATACCTTTTTTGAATCGTGGCGTATGCAATGAAGACATAAGCCGATGGACTTTGAAATGAGGACGATTTCCTTGCCGCAATGGTTGCAGCTGGCAGTAGTTTTGGTGGAAAAGCTACGCTTCAGCATCTTGGCTCTAACCACAGAGACTCGACCAGCCTGATCAAGCACAGCCGCCACGTCTGTGGTCTGGCGTGTGGGCAATTATCCTCTGCGCCATTTTGTTATTTCGCTGACGGTCTGAGCGTTGCTGATGTTAAATGTTTGTGCTCCGGGGCTAATTCGCTTGATCAACTTGGACAGCGCCTCACCAGGTCCCATCTCAAAGAAAGTGGTTACACCTCGGGCGATCATACTTTCAATAGATTGCTGCCATTGTACCGGGCGAACAATCTGGCTAATCAACTCTTCTTTTATCGCTTCTAAGTCGGTAAGCGGTTGTGCGGTAACATTAGCTACAACCGGGACTGATGGTTTATTAAAGGTAAACTCCGATATGGTATTTCTTAGCCTTGCTATGGCCGGCTCCATCAATATGGAATTGAAAGGTCCGTTTACTCTCAGAGGGATGATGCGGCGAGCCCCTTTTATCTGTGCTAATCTCTTGGCCTTGGTCAGGCTTTCCTGGCTGCCGCTGACAGTGACCTGGTCTGGAGCATCAATATATGCAATCTCGACATCTGTGGAGACGCTTATGCTCTTGAAGACCTCTATGTCTAAGCCGCCCATAGACACCATGCCGCCGCCTGTTCTTTGTCCAGCTTCGTTCATTAATCGTCCTCTCTCATGAATCAAGCGTGCGGCATCAGACAAACTGAGGACGTCAGCAGCTACCAGGGCTGTGTAAGTGCCTACGTCATGACCAGCAACGAAAATGGGTGCCGGCAAGCCGTTATTGCTAACCTCCAGGGCTGCTCTCAGGCAAGCCACGCTCGTTGCTAACACTGCTGGTTGAACATTTGCGGTCTGCTTCAGTTCATCTTGAGGACCTTCAAAACATAGACGAGATAGCGAGAAGCCCAGAGTCTTGTCGACTTCGTCGAAAACTTCTCGGGCTGAAGTGTAGTGTACGTAAAGGTCTAACCCCATACCTACAGAGTGGGATTCCTGTCCGGGGAAAACATAAGCTACTTTTATTGCTTCTACCATATCTCCTCCTTGTCGTTCAATCTCACCGATAGGTCAATCATTTTCTAAATTTCACTTAGCCCATGGTTTTCAGTGGTGGTTATGTTTTTAAGTCCAGTCATCACTTGCTGGGTGTTTTCTTCGGGGTCTTAATCTCAACCACTTCCCTTCCTGCATAGGTACCGCAAGTAGGACAGACATGATGAGGCAATTTGGGAGTGTGACATTGAGGGCAATCAACCAGTTTGGGAATGTTCAGAGCCAGGTGGCTGCGCCTTTTCCCTTGCCGCGATTTGGCATATTTTCTCTTTGGTAACGCCATTTAGGTTTTACTCTCCTTCCCCAGGCTGATTAGTTTGGACCAGCGCTGGTCGTGGGTGCGAGACGGGCACTGACAGGGATATTTGTTGAGGTCTTGCCCGCATGCTGGGCAAATTCCAGCGCAATCTGGATGGCAAAGCGGCTTGGCGGGCATGGTCAATAAGGCATATTGTTGTATGGCTTCGCTCATGTCCAGCATCTGACTCTCGTCGATAATGAGATTATCAAACTGACCGGGTGAAGATAAGCCTTCGGATATGGCCACGCTGGGAAGAGATTCCTCCTCAAAGCTATAGCTTGCTTCATGATCAATCAGTTTGAGACATCGACTGCAGATTCCTGTTACTAAGGCTGTCATTTCACATTTGACCATTATGCCGCTTTTAGTGCGCGTTAAAATAACATCGCCTTTAACCGACTTTATGTCGTTAGCACCGATGTTCTTGTCTATGTGGTAGCTATGCCTTGAGCCTATTGGCTCCTTGAGCAACTGAGCAACATTGATTTGCATTTTATATATTTAAATCTATGAACTTGGTTCATTATAGGTTGAGATATTTTTAAAGTCAAGCTAACATAATTATTGACATAAAATGTCTTCTAACTGAGTTTTCTTTGGTAGAATGTGCCAGGTTCTTGGAGTATAATGGCTACGTGGGGGCAATCCAAGAGTAGCGAGTGAGACTTTGACAAAAGCAGAACTGAAGGCCGAGGTAAACAAACAATTAGAGCAACAACGCCAGAAACTTATTGAATTGAGCCTCAAGATTCATGCTAATCCAGAGCTAGCGTTCAAAGAGGAAAAGGCGTCAAGCTGGTTAACCAGTTACCTGGCAAAAAACGGTTTTCAGGTAGAAGACGGGATTGGTGGTCTGTCTACTGCTTTCAAGGCATCTTATGGCACTAATAACCCTGTAATTGCTCTGCTTGCTGAGTATGATGCTTTGCCTGAGATTGGCCATGCCTGTGGACACAATATAATAGCTGCATCCGCAGTAGGAGCGGCTGTGGCCACCAGGTGTATCGTTGATAATTGTGGCGGGACGGTTGTAGTATTGGGCACACCTGCAGAGGAACTTATTGGAGGCAAGGTGTTAATGTTGAAGGCTGGTGTTTTTGATGGGATTGATGCAGCTATGATAGTACATCCTGGGATAAGGAATGCATCTGCTACCGAAGCGCTAGCCTGTATTGGACTGGATGTTCAATTTTTAGGCAAGGCAGTTCATGCTGCTGCTTATCCTGAGCAAGGAATAAATGCTCTTGAGGCTATGATTTTGGCATTTAATGCTCTTAATTCACTCCGTCAACATATTAAGGATAGGGCTCGAATTCACGGCGTAATCACCCACGGTGGCGAGGCGGCTAACGTAGTGCCAGCATATTCCGCAGCTACATTCCTCGTTCGGGCTACCGATAATGCATATCTTGATGAATTGAAACAAAAGGTTCTGAATTGCTTCGAAGGGGCAGCGCTGGCTACGGGTGCCCGATTGGACTACAGATGGGGAGAGACGGTTTATGCCCCGATGAAAAACAACATGGTCCTGGCTCAGCTATTTGCCCGAAACCTGGAATCTCTAGGCCGCAGGGTAGACCCCTTTGAATCCCACTTTGGTTTCGGCAGCACCGATGTGGGTAATGTCAGCCAGGTTGTGCCTGCTATTCATCCTTCAGTTGCTATTGCTTCCTCCGATGTGCTGTTGCATTCATCAGAATTTGTACTGGCTGCTGCATCTGATTCAGGGCATGGGGGTCTGTTAGATGCGGCTAAAGCTCTGGCTATGACGGTTGTTGATCTTTTGAATGAACCTCAAGCTCTGGCCAAAGTTAAGGATGAGTTCTCCAGCTAGGCGTTTTAGAGTGCGAATTTTCAAGTCTTGTTTTGTAGTCGACGATTATTGAACTGCGGCAAAATTTTTAGGAATTTTTGGGCAAAACACATTCGTTGATGCTAGGCAAAATTTGGGTGGAAATTATAAAATAGAGGTGCGGTTCGCATCTTCTGGTGGCCTTATAGATCATTGAACGAATCGCTAGTATTAGTATATAGATAGGGAGTAGAGAATGAAGGTTATTTTTCTGAAAGATGTATCCAAGGGTAAGAAAGGTGAGATAAAAGAGGTAGCCGATGGTTATGCCAGGAACTTTCTTTTACCTAAGGGCTTGGCTTTGTTAGCTACGCCATCAGCGACAAAAGCAGCTGAAGCACTGTCTGGGGAGAAAGCAGAGCGTCAAGCTCGACAGCATGAGGAGCTAAGCAGGATAGCTCAGGAACTGGAGGGTAAAGAGCTGCATTTCAAGGCTAAAGCAGGCGCCAAAGGTCGTCTTCATGGTGCTATTACCAGTGCTAATATAGCTGATGAACTCTCTAAGCTCTCAGGTTTTGAGATTGACAAGAAAAAAGTTGAGCTGGAGGAGCCTTTGCATGATCTCGGTAGCTACGATGTGGGAATTAACTTGGGCGCAGGGTCTGAGGCTAAAATCAAAGTAATCATTGAGGAAGAGACGACGCAGAGTGATTAACGACAATTTACCCCCTCATGATGTTGAAGCTGAGAAAGCAGTACTCGGCTCTCTACTTATTGATAGCGAAGGCATATTTAAGGTTGCTATCTTTCTCAGGCCGGAGGACTTCTTTTCGCCGGAAAATCAGTGGATTTACGATGCTTGTTTCAGCCTTTATCAGCGTAATGAGGGCATAAATCAGATAACTGTAGCCCATGAATTAGCCCAGAAAGGCAGGCTAGAGGAGGCCGGCGGGGCTGCTTATTTAAGCCATCTGGTGTCTATTGTACCTACGTCTCTGCATGTTGAGCATTTTGCACAGATTGTGTCAAGAACTGCTGTAATGCGGCGACTAATCAGCGCTGGCAGCCAGATTACTGCTCTCGGCTATGAAGATGACGCTGAAGTTGATGTTGCTCTCAGCAGGGCGGAGGACATCCTGTTTAAGGTAAGGCAGCGGCAAAGTCGTCAGGATTTTGTGCCTATTCGCCAGATTCTCGGTCAGTATTTTGAGGAAACAGGGCAAGATCAGGCTGAGGGAGAGGAAATCCCACATATTCTCACCAGCTTCGCTGCCATAGATGACATATTGGGTGGTTTACAGCGTTCCGACCTGATTATTTTGGGTGCCAGACCAAGCGTGGGCAAGACCAGCCTGGCCCTCAATATTGCCAGAAACACGGCTGTCAACCAGAAAGCCTGTGTGGCTCTATTCAGCCTGGAGATGTCGCGGCAAGCGGTCGTTCAGCGCCTTCTATCTAATGAGGCCAATGTGGATTCTAGAAGTGTCCGCTTGGGGACATATACGGAAAGAGAAGAGAGAAAAATCATGGAGGCTAGCGGCATTCTCTCCGAAGCGCTTATCTATATTGATGACTCGCCTCAACTACGAGTGGTGGAGATGCGAGGCAAGGCACAACGACTTTATCGCGAACGCACTGTTGATCTGGTTATCGTTGATTATCTGCAACTAATACAGGGATCGGCTAGAAGTGAGAGTCGAGTGCAGGAGCTAAGTGATATAACGCGCTCTTTGAAGGCACTGGCTCGTGAGATAGAAGCGCCGGTGTTAGCTATCTCACAGCTTAGCCGAGCTATAGAATGGCGATCTTCACATAAACCACAGCTCTCTGACCTAAGGGATAGCGGCAGTATCGAGCAAGACGCTGATGTGGTCCTCTTTATCTCCCGTGAGGAAATGTATGTCACTGAAGATGATTGGAAAAAAGATCATGATGTAGAGACAGAACCCTATCCAAGAGGCATTGCCGATTTAATTGTAGCCAAGCATCGTAATGGGCCTACTGGTGAAGTCAAGTTACGATTTGTAGCCAAGACAGCCAAATTCGAGGATTTAGAGGCTGAGTTCAGCGCAGCTTAAGGATTATTGGAGACAAAAACGTGACGAGGAAAGAGTTTCCTGGCTTCCCAGAAAGAGCTGAAGTTACCCCGATACCTAATTTGTTCTTCACTGAGGCAATGCCACAGATTGATGACATTGCCGAGCTTAAGGCGATATTGCATGTTATCTGGCTGCTCAGCCGTCGTCGTGGTTATCCTCAGTTTGTCACCTGCAACGAGCTTATGTCGGACCCAATACTCATGGGTGGCATAGGGAGTGGAGCCAGGACTAAAGGCGAAATACTTCGTCAAGCACTGGACCGAGCTGTGCAACATGGTACTATGCTGCACCTGAGGATTGATAGGGACGGACAGTCTGAAGATGCCTATTTCATAAACAGTGAGAACGCCAGGGAAGCGATTAATAAAATTCAGCGAGGTGAACTTCCGTCGCTGGTTTCAGCACCCCGGAAAGGTCAAGAAGTGGAAATCGAACCGCTGCCGAATATTTTCAGCCTTTATGAACAAAACATAGGCATGCTCACGCCTATGATTGCCGAGGTACTACAGGAGGCGGAAAAAACTTACCCGGCAGAGTGGATTGAGAGTGCTTTTA
>MGOH01000008.1:1129-5501 GCA_001795315.1 Chloroflexi bacterium RBG_19FT_COMBO_48_23 | reverse complement strand
AAAAGAAGACGACCGGGACAAATACATCAGGGGCAAATACGGACACATGGTCAAGCGGTGAGCCTGGAGAAGAGAGCTTGACTGACTCAGCTTGTCCCATATGTAAAGGAGTTGGTTTAATACATCCTTTATCAGCTTCAGGGCGTCCTGATTTTAGTAGAGTCGTGCCATGCAAGTGCTGTCATCAAGAGTTGAAAAAGGAGAAGCTGGCTCAGCTTCAGCAGTACAGTAATCTTGGGGCATTGTCTCGATTAACCTTCGATAACCTCTTGCCGACTGGCAGATACGATGAAGCTGCATTGCAGCAGAATTTCACGCGGGCATATGAAGCAGCCAAGGCTTTTGCTGGCGAGCCGAAGGGATGGTTAATCTTGGTTGGCCCGAGCGGTTGTGGCAAAACACACCTGGCTTGCGCCATTGCCAATTATCGGCTGAGCCTGGGGCGGCCAGCTTTCTATATAGGTGCCGCTGACCTTTTGGACCACCTCCGGAGTGCTTTTAGCCCCAGTAGTGAGATTGCCCATGATGAGCTATTTGAGCGTGTGAAAAATGCACCGCTCTTAGTATTGGATGATTTGACGATGACAGCTACTACCCCGTGGGCTAGAGGAAAATTGGAGCAGTTGCTAGATTACCGTTTCAATGTCTGCTTACCTACAGTTATCACTACAGATGCGCAAGTTGAAAAGTTCGATGAGAGTTTAAGAGGCCATCTTGCTGACTCTGCGCTGTGCAATATATGCGTCGTTCAGGGGAAACAAGCGGCGACTCTGGATCACCTTGGCAGCATAGAATTGGAGGCATTGCGAGAAAAGGCCTTCAACAATTTTGATTATAAGCTCTTAAATCTCTCACCTGAGGAGCGCCAGAGCCTGGAGCGAGCCTATCACGGTGCAGTCAATTTTGCTAAATCTCCGGAGGGCTGGTTGATTTTCATGGGTATCAATGGATGTGGCAAAACACATCTGGCAGCCGCCATTGCCAATCATCTGCGCCGGGAGGGTAAATCAGTCTTGTTCATTGTGGTTACCGATCTACTTGATTATTTGCGCTCCACTTTTAATCCGGAGAGCAGAGTTTCATATGATGAGCTCTTTGAGAGAATTAAGAAGGCTTCGGTGCTTATTCTCGATGATTTTGGTGAGCAGGCAGCCACGCCGTGGGCTCAGGAAAAGCTCTATCAGCTAATAAATTATCGTTATAATGCCAGGTTAGCCACGGTGATTACTACCTGTTTTGACTTGGATAGTATTGAAAGACGTATCGGCTCGCGTATGGTTGACCCCAGCCTCAGTCTTGTCTTGAATATCAATGCACCTGATTACCGTGGCGATATAAAATCGCCGCTGGTTCGTGAAGCTAAGACCCAGCAGCGATACTCGCGGCGGAGTCGCTTGTCTTAGCTGTTGTCGGTCAAAAGTTTTCCTGCTAAAATAACCCAAATTGGCTGGGAAAGAACCATGGTAAACTCACCGGTCTTGGTGCTTAATCAGAATTATGAGCCGCTTAATATATGCAGAGTGCGCAGGGCTATAGTTTTGTTGTTTCGTGGCAAGGCTGAAGTTTTGGAAAATGGGCGAGGTAATCTCAATTCTATTGATGATGTCTTCGATATCCCCTCAGTGATTCGCCTTGTTTATTTTATTAGGCGACCGTGGCAGAAACGTAAGTTGACCAAGCTTGAAGTTTTCAACCGCGACCAGTATGTTTGTCAATACTGTGGTCGGGGGAGTAAGGAACTCACTTTAGACCATGTTATGCCCAGGCGGCGTGGTGGTGAGCATAGCTGGGAAAATGTGGTTAGTGCCTGTATACCGTGTAATCGACGGAAGGCCGGACGAACACCGGTGGAAGCTGGGATGCCACTTCTTCACCAACCTGGACCACCACGCAACGATGGCTTCTATGTGCCTTTCCAGTACCTCCGTGCGCGTACAGAGTGGCAGAAATATCTTCCTCAATAAATCTAGGTCTTTACCTGCTGTTTATCGTCCGCTGGTTTTTCACGCCAGGTTATCTGGCTAAGAGGCAATTCTACGGTACTCCCTGTTTCTAGTTCTACAGTCACTGTTTCTTTAATCGGATTAATGCCGACAACTTTAGCATTTCCCAAAGCCGTAGACACCTCCTGACGCAATGGGGGCATCTTCTCTTTCATATCTCGGTATTGCTCATATTCATAGCCCAGGCAACAGAGGAGCCGACCGCAGATGCCGGACGTTTTCATTGGGTTGAGAGCTACATCCTGTTCTTTTGCCATCTTGATGGAAACCGGCGCAAATTCGCTGAGGAAGGTGGCACAGCACAATGGGAAGCCGCATTTGCCTAACCCGCCGCACAATTTTGCCTCGTCTCTAGCTCCAACCTGCCTTAGTTCGACTCGTGTCTTCAGGTTGCGACTTAGCTCCCGGACCAACTCGCGAAAATCAACTCTTTTCTCAGCACTGAAGAAAATGGTGAGATGGCTACCGTCCAAATTGTATTGAGCTGATATGGGTTTCATTGGCAGGTTGAGTCTTTCGATTATCTCCCGGCATTTTACTATGGTGCTTGCCGCCTTTTCTTGCTGTCGCTGAGCTTTTGCTATGTCATCAGCCTGTGCTTTGCGGACAACTGGTTTCAATGGTTCGGTTATTTCGCTGTGAATAACTTGTTTTGGGGCGATGACCACTTTTCCCAGTTCATGTCCACGGCTGGTCTCAACCACCACGTCGTCATTTATTTCCAGCGGTATATCTGCAGGGTCAAAATAGTAGACCTTAGCGGCTTGGTGAAAACGAACTCCGACTATTTCAGACATTACACTACAATGGGCTCAGATGATATCATTTGCCCTTGTTTTACCTCCTTCTTAGGCATGTCAAGCATCAATATTTCGGATACTAGCCGCAGGTTAGCATTCATGGCGATGTGGTTTAGTGATTTGTGAAGGCTGTTGATGAAATTCCTAATCTCCAGTAAACTCAATGCTTGTGCCCATTTCTCAAGTATGGGTATATGGTCGATATTGGTGATGGCGTGCTTGCAATCACATTTAGTTAACATGATATCATGCCACCAGGCAAGCCAAAGTTTTATTATCTCCTCGGCTGATTTACGTTCATTACCTAGCTTAGCGGTATAACTGAAGCGCTCTTCCCAGCCGGCAGTCAAGAGAGAAAACATCTCCGTCAGCTTTTGATTCCGCTGTGCAAGATAGCTGTCGTCAATTGAAACTCTTAGCGCCCAGCCAAGACAACCTTGAGACAATCGTGTCAGGAGTTTTGCCCTGTCACTGTCAATGCCACGGGATTCGACGAGTATCTTCTCTATTTCATCGTTTACCATTGGCTTTAACTCTATACGCTGGCAGCGAGAGACCACTGTAGGTAGGAGCCGTAGCTCTTCGGCGGTCAGGAGGAGTATCATTACTTGAGGTGGCGGCTCCTCTATGGTTTTGAGCAAGCAGTTGGCGGCTTCGGCAGATAGATATTCAGCGCCATCGATGATAAATACTTTACACTTACCCTCAAAAGGCGGCAAGCTGGCATCGTGCTGTAGCCCTCTAATATCATCGATGCTAATCTCAACCCGTGATTTTGACTCTCCTGAATCTTTGACTGAGTTCAAGTTTATGATTGTAATATCGGTATGTTTGCCGTCTGCGATTCTGAGGCAGGATTGACACTCGCCACAAGGTGGCTCGCCTCCTTGACAGTTCACCGCTCTGGCTAAATCGAGTGCTAATGTTGTCTTACCTATGTGAGGCGCACCGACAAGAAGATAGGCGTGAGCCAGATTGCCGGTTCCAAGACTATGTTTGAGTAAAGCTAATGCTTCGGTTTGACCAATCGTTTGCCACATATCTTTTTTAAATTAAGTCCAATCTCATCAAGTCCTTATAGCTCTCGCGCTTCCGGATGAGGCGAGCTTTGCCGTCTTTGACCATAACAATGGCTGGCCTGGGCACCATATTATAGTTGTTTGACATAGGGATAGCATAAGCGCCGCTGGCCGGCATAGCGATAATATCTCCTGCTGATACGGCAGCCAGGCTAACGTCTCTGGCTAAAATATCACCTGACTCACAATATTTACCGGCAATAGTGACCTTGGTCGACTCATCATCGCTGACCTTGTTTGCTACCAGCACTTCGTATCTTGATTCATAGAGAGCCGGGCGGATGTTATCTCCCATGCCGCCGTCCACGCATACATATTTCCGCACCCCGGGGATCTCTTTTATCGAACCAACTGTGTATAGAGCCACGCCGGCTTGTGCCACGATGGCTCTTCCTGGTTCGATGATTAGCTTCGGGCGTGTCAAGCCAAGCTCATTGGCTAGGTTTGCCACCCTGGTAGTTATAGCTTCAGCATAGTCAGCTATGCTGGG
>MGOH01000008.1:366-1066 GCA_001795315.1 Chloroflexi bacterium RBG_19FT_COMBO_48_23 | reverse complement strand
CAAAGTTAAGCACGAGGCTTATGGCTGTCTGATAAGGTGTGGTATCGGGAATCGGTGAGCCGAGGTGAAAGTGAAGCCCAACGAGTTCAAGGTTAGAAGCTACCATAGCTTTAGCTACTGCGGTTTCAGCCTGTCCGGTAGCTAGCGGAAAGCCGAATTTACTATCCAGTATGCCGGTGGTAGTGTGGCGATGGGTATGAGGGTCGACTCCCGGATTAAGGCGGAGTAGAATGGTCTGTCTAATTCCTATCTTGCCAGCCAGTGAGTTAAGCAGTTCCAGTTCATCGAAGTTGTCGACTACAATTCGCCCGATTCCCCAATCCAGAGCTAGCTCTAGCTCATCAGTGGTTTTATTATTGCCATTAAAATGCACGTTTTCTCTGGGGAAGTTCACTGATTGAGCCAGGCTAAGTTCCCCGCCGGAGACAATGTCCAGCCCCAGACCTTCTTCTTTGAGGATAGTGGCTATAGCCCGATTCAGGAAAGCCTTTGCTGCGTATAAAATGAGTGTATTCGGATAACGTTTGGTGAACTCGGACTTGAACTCCTGGCATTTGTAGCGAAGAGTAACCTCATCGAAAACGTAGAGAGGAGTGCCGAATTTCTTAGCCAGCTCAACGCAGTCGCAGCCACCTATATGGAGGTGGCCGTGGCTGTCAACATCCTTTGTTAACGGGAACAGGGAAAGCTTGGGTAAATC
>MGOH01000008.1:0-92 GCA_001795315.1 Chloroflexi bacterium RBG_19FT_COMBO_48_23 | reverse complement strand
GTCTTTGAACCTTCCCTGTTCAGCCAGGTATTCTCTTACCGGCTTGAGGTTGCCCTTTCGGGCGAGGAATTCGCTGGCGGAATTGAGGCGAA
>MGOH01000007.1:3660-9603 GCA_001795315.1 Chloroflexi bacterium RBG_19FT_COMBO_48_23 | reverse complement strand
CCTCATATTGCCAAGGTGAACTTATGGATGACTAGCGGGCACTGGGATTTTTATCGGGAGAATCTATATTCGCCGATGGATATCGAGGGGCAGGAGTATATTATCAAGCCGATGAATTGCCTGGGGCATATTATGATTTACAAGACCCAATTGCGCAGCTACCGCAACTTACCGCTTCGCTATGCTGAGTTAGGTACAGTGTACAGATATGAGCGGTCGGGGGTGTTGCATGGGTTGGCACGGGTACGCGGTTTCACCCAGGATGACGCTCATATTTTTTGTCGCCCTGACCAGCTTGAGGCTGAAGTAACAGAGGTGGTGCAATTAGCCCGCTTTATGATGAATACCTTTGGGTTTAGTGAGTATGAACTTCTTCTGTCTACACGGCCTGAGAAATATGCTGGGACTATACAGGTATGGGAAGATGCTACCGAAGCGCTACGAAATGTCCTGGAACACCTTGAGCTTAATTATGAGATAGATCCAGGTGAAGGCGTTTTCTATGGGCCTAAAATTGATGTCAAGCTTAAAGACGCTTTGGGACGGTTATGGCAAGGGCCGACTATTCAGGTTGATTTTAATCTGCCACAACGCTTCGATGTTAACTATATTGGTGAGGATGGCTTGGAGCATCAGGTGGTGATGGTACATCGGACCGTTTTGGGAAGCATGGAACGTTTTATGGCCTGTCTTATCGAGCATTATGCTGGTGTCTTTCCAGTGTGGCTATCTCCTGTTCAGGTAGCTATAATTCCTATAGCTGACCGTCATCTTAGCTATGCGAACAAAGTGGCAGGTGAACTCAGGGAGTGCGACATTCGCGTTCAGGTTGATGGCCGCTCGGAGAGAATGAACTTAAAGATAAGAGAGGCGCAACTGGAGAAAATCCCTTATATGTTTATTGTTGGTGATAAAGAGATGGATGCTTCCCAAGTCTCTCTACGATTGAGAAGTGGAGAAGACTTAGGCTTGCTGTCGGTTTCTCAGTTTATGGATAGGGTAAAACCAATTATTGTAAATAAAGCCCAGGATAAACTTTGATTTCCTCTTGTGGATATGATATATTTCTGCCCGATGGCCCACTTCGTGTAAGGAGGCGAGGAAAAACATAGTCAAGGAACTACGCATTAATCGACAGATTAGAGCTAGGGAGGTTCGGCTTATAGGGGAGACAGGAACACAGCTGGGAGTATTCCCGGTTGAGAAGGCGTTGCAGATCGCTAATGAACGGAGCCTTGATCTAGTTGAGATGGCGTCAAATTCAGTTCCTCCTGTATGTCGAATTATTGATTATGGCAGATATAGATACGAGCAGACCAAAAAGGAGCGAAAAGCACGAAAGAGCCAGAAAGGTGTCATACTCAAAGAAATTAGAATTAGGCCGAGGATGAAGGAACATGACCTCGAGACTAAGATTAAGATAGCAAGGAAGTTGTTGGGGGATGGTGATAAGGTAAAGTTATTTGTAGTTTTTCGAGGACGTGAGATTACACATCCGGAACTAGGTTTGAAACTGTTAAGAAAAGCGGCGGATGATTTGAAGGATATAGCAATATTTGATGGTGCCCCATCTTCTGAGAATAGGTTTATGAGCTTGGTGCTTTCGCCGAGCTTGACAAAGCAGATTAAAAAACCAGCTATCGAGGAGAAAGTTTAGATGCCGAAGCTTAAGACCCATAAAGGTGCCAAGAGCCGTCTCCACATCACTGGCAGCGGCAAAATTATGCGTGTTAAAGTTGGCAAAAGCCATCTAAGGCGTAAGAAGCCGGCCAGATCCAAGCGCCTTTATGATGAGATGATTCCGGTTCAGCCTGCTGATAAGGCTAGACTGAAGAGGCTTTTGCCCTATGGCTTGAAATAGATTAGGAGGAAGTGATTGCCACGAGTTAAAGGCGGAATAGTCACTCATCGAAGACATAAAAAAGTACTAAAGTTAACCAAGGGGCATAAGGCTACGAGGCATTCTCTTTTCCGGCGTGCCCATGAGTCTATGATTCATGCTCTATCTTATGCCTATCGGCATCGCCGAGAGCGTAAAGGTGATATGAGGCGGTTGTGGATTGTCAGGATAAATGCTGCTGCCCGTGCCGGTGGGCTTTCCTATAGTCAGTTTATGGATGGGCTAAAAAAAGCTGATGTAGAAATCAACCGAAAAACACTGGCAGACATGGCAGTAAACGACCCATCCGGCTTCTCCAAGTTACTGATGCTAGCCTCAGAGAAACTTAAGAGCTAAAGTCTACCTCACATAGTGCGAATGATGCTAAATCAGGTTGAAGAGCTTGCCTCTAAAGCTTCTGATGAGCTGGGCAAAATCACTGATGTCAACGATCTCGAAACGTGGCGAATTCGCTATTTGGGCAGAAAAGGTAGTTTAATCCAGATTCTACGCTCATTGGCAGATTTGCCTTTAAAAGAACGGCGTGCAGTCGGTGCTCGAGCCAATGAGCTTAAAGGGGTTCTCGAAGCTGCATTTGCTGAAAGAAAGCGTAATTTACAACAAGGCTCGGCTCTTTCACAGCGACGTGAAGCTTTAGACATCACCTTGCCAGGCCAACGGATTCCTCTCGGCCGTCTCCATCCAACAACTCAAATACTTGAAGAGATTTGTGGTATTTTTGGCAACATGGGTTTTCAAGTCGTGGAGGGGCCGGAGGTAGAGTGGGATTATTATAATTTCGAAGCTCTTAACATGCCAGCAGACCACCCGGCTCGAGATATGTTTGCTACGTTGTGGGTGGACTTTGAGGCTAAAACTGGTAGTAGGCCTATGCTTTTGAGAACTCATACCTCTCCAGTTCAGATAAGAGTCATGGAGAAATCGTGTCCACCGATAAGAATAATAGCGCCTGGACGAGTCTACAGATATGAAGCTACAGATGCTACGCATGAGTGGATGTTTTATCAAGTTGAGGGGCTGGCAGTTGATAGGAACATAACTCTGGCTGACTTGAAGGGCACCCTTTTTGAATTTGCTCGCTGCCTTTTTGGCGAGGATAGGAAGTGTCGCTTTCGTTGTGATTACTTCCCGTTTGTAGAACCAGGTGTTGAGGTGGCTATTGATTGTCTGGTGTGCCGTGGTGCTGGATGCCGGCTGTGCGGCAATAGCGGCTGGATTGAAATTTTAGGTGCGGGTATGGTACATCCTGAAGTTCTCCGTCGCATTGGCATTGACCCTGAAGTATATTCAGGTTTCGCCTTTGGTATGGGGGTGGAGCGTATTCCAATACTTCGCTATGGTATAGATGATATTCGCCTCTTTTATAGTAATGACATCAGATTTCTAAGGCAATTCTGAATCTGGTCGTTGTGATTCCTGGAGCTTAATTTAGTAATGAAAGTCTCGATTCGCTGGCTAAAAGAATATGTCGACTTATCTGTGCCACTTGAAGAACTGTGTGAACGGTTGACTATGGCTGGGTTAGAGGTTGGGGGAGTGGAGGTCATCGGTGGAGAATGGGATAGTATATTGGTTGGCAAAATAGTTGATGTTAATGCTCATCCTGATGCTGGCCGCCTGAGGTTGGTGACTGTTGATTTAGGGAAACAAAGTTCCACTGTAGTCTGTGGTGCACCGAATGTCACAGTTGGTGATAAGGTGGCTTTTGCATGTGTGGGAGCTAATCTCATAGATGGTCATAGTGGTGAAAGGGCGCAATTGAAACCAGCTAAGATTCGGGGTGTTGTTTCTGAAGGGATGATTTGTTCTGAGAAGGAACTGGGAATTTCTGATAGTCATGAAGGTATTATGATTCTGTCGGCGGAAGCGGCGATTGGTATTCCTTTGTCTGAGTATCTTGGTGATAAGATTCTTGACCTGGATATAACACCAAACCGACCTGACTGTCTATCGGTGATTGGTATTGCCAGGGAGATAGCGGCTCTCACGGGTAGCAGGCTGCATATACCTGAAGTTGGCTATCAGGAATTGGGAAGGGCAATAGATTTAGATGCTGCCGTGGAGATTGTAGAGTCGAATCTGTGTCCCAGGTACTGTGCTAGCTTGCTGGCTGGGATTAAAGTAGCTTCATCTCCTCAATGGATGCAACAGCGTTTGTCAGCTTGTGGGATGCGACCTATTAACAATATTGTTGATGTGACAAACTATGTGATGCTGGAATATGGGCAACCACTTCATGCCTTTGATTATAATGAGATACGTGGGAAACAAATTATCGTACGTCGAGCAGGGAATGGCGAGGTTATAACTACTTTGGATGGGGTCGAGCGTAAACTCAACTCGGATGTCCTCGTTATTGCTGACAAAGAGCGAGCTGTTGCTGTTGCCGGTATTATGGGAGGGGGGGATACGGAAGTTACAAATAGTACTACCACTGTTCTGATAGAATCGGCAAATTTCAATCAGGCGGTTATTCATCAGGGGAGCCTTGGTCTTCGGCTAGGCAGCGAAGCCTCGCTACGGTTTGAGAAGGGACTTAGCCGAGACTTGCCACTGATAGCGTTAAAACGAGCTACTCAATTATTGATGGAACTAGCTGGGGGCAAGGTGGCAGAGGGAATCATTGATGTTTATCCCGGCAAAAAGCAGAAAAAACCTATGCTTTTGCCTGTCGCTGACATTAAACGGCTTCTTGGTTTAGAAATGGGGGCTAGCGAGGTCGCCAAGACTTTGGAACTATTGGGATTTGATTGCCTCCAAGCCAAATCAGATTCACAAATTAAGGTTGGTGTTCCTTGGTGGCGTACAGACATCGGTTGTGCTGCTGATTTAGTTGAAGAGGTAGCTCGTATTATCGGCTATGATAAGATTCCTACTACGATGCTGAGTTCACAATTGCCAAGGCATGAGCCAGCGCCAATGTTATCTCTCAGACGCCAGTTACGTAGTATCCTTATAAGCTGTGGTTTCCAAGAAGTACTTACTTATTCCTTGACCAGCCTGGAGATGCTAGGTAGGCTTTCGCCACAGCTTCGCCTGATAGGTCCGACTCCAATGAAAGTGTCTAACCCGATGTCCAGAGAGCAGGAATATCTTCGTACTAGTTTGCGAGCTGGTGTCTTATCAGTTTTAGCCCGAAATAGGAGGTATCAAGAAGACGTCATAAGGCTTTTTGAGATTGGGAAGGTTTTCTTTCCCCGGGAAATGGATTTGCCCCAGGAGAAGGAGATGCTCTGTGCTGTACTTAGTGGTTCGGAGCGTGGGTTGTCCTGGCGGGGTAAAGTGGAGCCTATTGATTTTTTTGTTGCCAAGGGGTTGGTAGAGTCTATTCTATCCCGATTGGGAGTGATTGCGAAGTTTGAGGAGGGTGAAGACGAGAGCTTGTGTCCGGGGAGAAGCGCTAGTGTAATTATTGGTAATGATAAGTTAGGTGTGGTCGGAGAACTGCATCCAAAGGTATTAGAATCCTTTGAGCTTTCTGATTCTGCCTATCTTATTGAAATCGACTCTGAAAAATTGTTGTCTTTAACCGCTGCTGTCAAAAGATATCAAACGATACTCCGATATCCAAGTACGAGCAGGGATATTGCACTTTTGGTTGATGAGCAGATAACCTATCAACAGATTTGCGACATCATTCAAAATTTTTCTCTTGTGAATTCAGTCGTTCTTTTTGATCTTTATGCTGGAGAACAGGTACCGGCAGGTAAAAAATCCCTCGCTTTCAGAATTATCTATCAATCACCCACACATACCTTGACTGATAACGAAGTCGACAAAGTCCAGCAGCAGGTCCTGGATAAACTGCAGCGCGATTTTAGCGCTATCTTGAGGAGCTGACCTGTCCGTCGCCGGAGTTGTTCAAAAATTCTCTTCATTAAGCGAAATTTTTGCTTAAATTTGCGCTATAATAGAATGTGACTATTTACAGGAAGGGGGGAGAACAAGCGTGAAAATAAAAGTTCCTGCTCTGGCGTTATGTCTAATTTTGCTCTTTACTTTTTGTTCTGTGCCTGCTGTCTGGGCTGCCGGGATGATTCCGT
>MGOH01000007.1:0-3558 GCA_001795315.1 Chloroflexi bacterium RBG_19FT_COMBO_48_23 | reverse complement strand
GAGGGGGTAGTGTTACCTTTACTGTACCTGATGCGTGTGGTGGGGATCATACCGTTACGATAGAGAACCCGCTTGGCACTCAGGTCTTGTCTGCTCCCTTCTCTGTTCTTCCATCGATAGGTGTTGATCCAAACTCAGGTGTTAGTGGTGATTCTGTCACTGTTGCAGGCGAGGGCTTCGCTGCTAATGAAAGCAGCATTAAGGTCACTTATGATGGCAAAGATACGAAGACAGGCATTACCGCTAGTGATAAAGGTTCATGGAGCGCAACTTTTCCTGTGCCCAGCTCTGCCAAGGGTAATCATACGATTGATGCCTCAGGAAGCACTACTAAAGCAGGCGATGTTCCTGATGCCACGTTAACAGTAAGTCCAAAAATAACTCTTACTCCGGTGTCTGGTGGTGTTGGCACTTCAGTTACTGTAAGTGGTACTGGCTTTGGCAAGGATGAGGGTGGCATTCGTGTTATATATGATGGCAATGATGCAAAGACTGGAATCACTGCTGACAGCAAAGGGTCATGGAATGTGAGCTTTGCTGTTCCCAGCTCTGTTAAAGGCGTTCATACAATAGATGCATTAGGTGCTTCCACCGAGGCTGGTGACGTTCCTGATTGTACCTTTTTTGTCTCCTCCGCTGTGAGAATTAAGCCGGAATCGGGGTATGTAGGTGATAGTATTACCATCGAAGGCTGTGGTTTTGGCAGCAATGAAAGCGGTATAACAGTTACGCTTGACGGTAGTGTTGCCAAGAGCAATATCACAGCTAATAGCGAGGGTTGCTGGACCACTGCTATGGCTATAATTGCGAGCACTGGAGGTAGCCATTCTATAGATGCTTATAGTACTTCGACTACTGCTACTGATGTTGCCGATGCTAAGCTGAATGTTTTATCGAAAATGGTCATAGAGCCTGCTGAAGGCTATGTAGGTTGCGATATTATGGTTAGTGGCACTGGTTTTAGTGCGGACAAAGAATTGACTATTAAATATGATAGTGTAGATGTGACTACCGATGTGGTCTCCGATGCTAAAGGCAATTTCCAGGCGAGTTTTAAGGTTCCTAAAAGTATAGGTGGTAAGCATAATGTAATCGCATCTGATGCCGGTGGTGCCTCAGTCTCGGGTGTTTTTACAATGGAAACAACTCCACCATCATTACCACAGATCGTATCGCCAAAGGATGGAAATAGAGTGGGCTTTTTTGATCGTGCTGCCCCTACCTTTAAATGGGACGCTGTTTCTGACCCTAGCGGTGTTTACTATAGTTTGCAGGTGTCTTCTGACGCGGACTTTGCAACTACAGTGTTGAGCAAAGACGACTTGGTTGAGTCTAAATATACTTTGACTGATGACGAGGCTTTGCTTCGAGGAAAATACTACTGGCGGATTAAAGCTGTAGATGGCGCCGGTAATGACAGCGGCTGGACTACACCGATACTTGTTAAAATTGGAATTATGCCGCTATGGGCGTTCATACTTATCGTCGTGGTTGCCATTGCTTTCATAACCAGATTGTATTTCTTTATGAAGAATGCCAAAAGGGGGCGTTAGAGAGCTCCGCAGAGCGAATTCATATTTATTCTTAAGGCTGCTGAAAATGGTGAGTTGGTAAGGTTGGTTACACTTGAAAGCAAAGAATAGGTCTAATCTTTATTTATATCTGGCCATGGTTTGTTTCGCTGGGATTTTGTCTATATTTGTCGCGGATGGCTACTTGGGTATTTATGACACTCTATATGTCACGACTCAAGAACGTGAACAAGTAATAGAACCTGATTATTGGCAGCAGCGTTGGGTAAAGGAAGGTTATGAGGGCTATAGCTTGGGAGCACGATGGGGAGAACCAATCCCGTTCCGGTACGAGATTGATAATAGAAGTTTTTGGACCTATTCAGTTAGTGTTGAGGTTTCAGTTTGGAAGGGGGGTCAGGAGGTTGTTGTACTTTTGAATAAGGCAGAAATCTCGGTAGCACCCTTCAAGAAAACAGTGGTTGATTGGATATTGCGACCTGAAGATCTTGGAGAGTCAGATCCTGTGTCTGGGGAATATAGAGAATATACCGTACGAATCAGGCGTGGGGAAATAGAACGAATAATAATCCTGAGCTATTATCCTGATGCGGCTGTGTATCCTGAAAAGGTACCACCCCTGTCTGGTCCTGTGCCTGTGCCTGCACCAGCTAGATAGTAAGGTTTTAAACTTATGAGAATCTATGTTCTATATGGTTTTGGAATTCTACTTTGTGTTGCAGGAGTTGGCTACCTGGCGGTGGAGTATATTAAATACCTATCTGAACCAGGGAAACTAGCTTGTTTGGCTTTGACCACGGCTATGTTCGCTCTGTTCGGAAAATATTTTGATGAGAGGGGTTGGTGATCATGGGTGCTGTAGCTGTTATTGGGTCTTTAGCTTTTATCGGCTGGTTTATTTGGCGAGCGGCCAAAAGGAAGCCTATAAAAGCTCATTTGGTGAGTTATATCCTTGCCTGCATTGCGGGCGTTTTCACCTTTACTTTCTTTCTGACTATGGACATACCAGAGGTGGTAAAGATTTTAGCCTCTATTATCCTGGGTGCTGTGTTGATATTTATAGCTGCTTGGTTTCAACGGCGTATCAATCCAGAAGAGTCTTAGTCCTTTTCTTGTGTTTTGTTGAAGTCGCTCTTTTATTACAGCATTGATAAGAAGCTGTTCACCAGGCTCCTTTTGCTTAAGCTTTAGAATCCTCCCCTATCTGGTTCGGTTGTCCTGATTTGACAGCCGTCGAATGACGAGGATAAGCAAGCTAATATCTAGTATTACGCCGATGATTATTATTAACCATACCCAGGCAGTAGTTGCTTGTTTTGTTTGGGGGTGTGACTGCGAGACGGGTGTAGCCTCGGTCTGGAAACAGAAGATAGCACTCCAGTCACTAGGTGTCGGCTCGACGGCTCGGATTTGCCAGAAATAATTCGTGTTGTAATCTAGTGTGCCCTCATAGTTGTAGCTGGCTGTGGGTAATTCTGTCTTGACCACAACATCAGTCATTGCCGTATCTTTAGCCAGAACGAACTTGTACGTTGTTGTTCCTTTAAAAGGTGACCAAGAGAATGATGTTGACTCAATTGGGCAGCCAAGACAGCCGTTCGCTGGTGACAGCAACTGCGAACCGTAGTAAGGGGTGGTTACTGGCAGGCCAGTCTCAACGGTGAAGATTTCTCGCCATGACCAGGGGCTTTGTATAGAGTCGCCTGTAGCTACGTCTCTTACGATGACTCTCCAGTAATAGGAGTGATTAGCTTCGAAAGCGGGTACTGTCCATGTATTTCCATTAGTGTCAGTGACTGTGCCCCCACCAGGTGGTATCATCAGGGCTGGAGCATCCAAATCAGGTGGGGTGTAAAAGGGGCCGAGCCAGCCTTCACCAATATTGGCTACCTCTAAAGCAAAGTTTTCATCCTTGGCTATCTGAATTTGATAACCTCTTGACAAGGATGATGGTTGCCAGGTGAGATTTATCTCGCTAGCTCTGCCACTCACAGGGTCATATGGCACTGTAGAATCGCTTATTGGT
>MGOH01000006.1:7792-7919 GCA_001795315.1 Chloroflexi bacterium RBG_19FT_COMBO_48_23 | reverse complement strand
CCCTTGCCATGAAATCAGCCAGCCCTTTTACAAAATGGAATTCACTATGGCCGTACTCACCGTAATAGATTACATCGGCGCCGTCAGAATATTGAGCCGACATTGGCAGGGCACCATCATCCATATC
>MGOH01000006.1:4834-7656 GCA_001795315.1 Chloroflexi bacterium RBG_19FT_COMBO_48_23 | reverse complement strand
ATACAGGCACCCTTGGTAGTATTCCATAAAGCCGCGCGGCAATAGGTGACAAACGACCCACCACCGGCCACCGAATATCTATCCAGGCTCTTAATGGGGCTATTAATAGTGACTACAAGTGCCGTCCTTTCAGCCAGGTTACCGATATTTTTGGCTACAGCATAGAGGACTGATTTACCACCCATACTATGCCCGATAAAGATTATCTTGCCCTCTGCGGGCAGATATTTGTCAACGCTGTCAGCAATGTTCTTAGCCCAGCTTTCTATATCCACATCGTTAGGATAGCATCTGTTCAGAACATTGACATTAACCTTGATTCCGGGATTGGCTTGCTCGTATTCAAGGATATATGAAGATATCTGCTCCGCGACAGAATCAGACAGGAGTTGCGGACCGCAGGGATTACCAGCAGCACCATGAAGAAAAACGAAATTCAGATTCTTGACCCCACCGGTACTCTCTGCGGCTGAGCTCACTGAACCAGCAAAGCCGAGTTGAAGGCACAGCACAGTGGCTATCACAATTGATAATCGCTTCATAATCTGACTATTCACCATACCAGCGACCACTTTAATCAATAGTACACTTAAAAGGATAACACATGTCCCAACAATATTTCATGTCCGATGAGATATGTAGCCAAAAGGCTAAAGGGATAACAGGCTGTCGACGAATTGTGCTCTTTCTCCAAGTTTGATATACTTCGCCTTTGGTCATCTCTGGACGCTCTTCCGTAATATTAATCTGAATAATGAAAGGAGACATTAACACATGAACTGGGATCCGATAACCACAATCAATTTCGTGCTCTGCGTCGTAATACTTGCCTTAGGCATCTGGGCTTACGCCAAGAAGAAGGGCGACGTGGCTCTTTATATCGGCATAGCCTTCGGCCTTTTTGCCGTCTCCCACCTTATGACACTGCTCGGGCTTGCCGCAGGTCTGACAATCTTTCTTATCACAATAAGGCTGATAGCCTATTTGCTAGTCGTGTTCGCTCTGTGCAAGATATTATTTAAAAAATAGCTTTGATCTACAATGCCCTAAAGCGGCCAACTCCGAATTAGCGATATATTGTGTCATGTGTGAGGGCGCAATTCAGGCCTTCGGAAATTTATTTATTTCGAAGGCTCGATGAGTGTTAGTTCGAGCCTCGAGAATTAGCCTAAGCCCCCAGCCTCTCCTTCTTACGCAGCACCTTCTCCACGTCCTTCTTGGCACCGACCTTCTGAAAGATGGCAAGGGCTTCATCCAGGTCTTCATGCGCCTTCTCCCGGTCTACCTTGCGCCCGCGGGCCAGGTACATCAGGCCACGTTCATACAGTGTCTTGGCTTCATCCCAGGGTAGCTGGTATTGCCTGTTGATTTGAATTGACTTGTCGAAAGACTGGGCTGCCGTTCCCCAATCCTTACGGGCTGTGGCCAGCATGCCTTTGGCCAGATACATGGGTGCAGGCAGGCCATACCAGTTCTGGTCCGGTTTCAGCAGCTCGAAGCCCCTGTCCACATATTCTGCCGCCTTCTCAGGCTGCCCCATCTTCAGGTAAAGCTCAGCCAGCACCGGAATCACCCACAGCTCAAAGACGACGTTGCCACCCTTGTGACAGATTCCTAAGCTTTTCAGCAGTAGCTCTTCGGCTTTAGGATAGTCCCCCAGTTCCAGGTTGAGATTGCCCAAGGCGAAGGAACAGGCGTCCACGGCGGCAAGGTTGTTCCTGTCTTTATGGACAGCTATTGCCCATTCTAGATACTCCCTGGCCTTGTCCCATTCTCCCTGGCGCAGATAGTGAAATCCAATGCCGGCAACGTCTTCAAAGGGGCAAATTGCCCCGGTTTCTGCCACTGAGTCCTTGTCCTGTATAGTCTCGACCGCCTGGCAGGATTCCTCCGCCTTGGCAACTTCTCCAGACAGCGCATATATTAGCGCCAGCGGGCGTCTCAGGAAGAGCTCAATTGTAGGTATACCGAACTTAGTCGTCTCGGGGAGAGCTTTCTCCCCCCATTTCCTGGCCATTGGGACATCCCGCACCAAAGCCAAGCTGAGGGTAAGCTGTTGGCCCAGCATGCCGATAACGAGCGGGTTTCCCTTCTTGACGACCGGGGCCCAGACATTCTCATTGTAGGCTATACCTTCGTCTATGAGTCCGGTATAAGTCAAGGCAGTGCCCAGGCTGGAGGCTGCCTTCAGGCGTGTGCCCATAGGCACACCCAGCCCGGTGAAGATGTCCACAACCCTCTGTGCCCAGCTGAGGGCGGTAGCCGGTTGGCCCAGGTGGAGATACACATGTGCCATACGTTGATATAACAGACCCTTCTCCACGCTATCAGGGTTCTCTTCCACCATAGTTCTGGCCGCCTCCAGGTGTTCGAGGGCCAAATCCTCTCTCCCAGTGACACTGTATATGGTCAGGATATCCATATGAGCGCGTAATATCTTTTGTTTGTCGCCCAGCTTCTCATAGAGCTCCAGCGCCGACTCAGCATAGCCAAGGCTAGCATCATAATCCTGTTGTGCTGAAGAGACGAGTGCCAGATTCTTCAATACCTCTGCTTTCTTGGCAAGCTCCTCTTCCATCATTGCCCTCCTTTCTCCATCAGCTTCAGGACAGTTTCATAGTATCGCCTCGCCTGGTCCCAGGCGAACAGCCTGTTTGCCTTGTCCCCGGCCTTCTGAGAGTAATCAATAGCCCTGGACAGGTCATTCCCCTCGAGAAAGTGGTATGCTAGCGCTTCCAGATAGTCGTCTATCTTCTTGCCATATACTTTCTCCACCGCCTCTCCCACCTTCATATGGTGCCTTCTCCTTCTCACTGGGCTGA
>MGOH01000006.1:1516-4769 GCA_001795315.1 Chloroflexi bacterium RBG_19FT_COMBO_48_23 | reverse complement strand
CCAGGCGAGCCTGCAGACACTTCTCAATGATGTCTATCAATCGGTCTTCATCAAGGCCAGTAACCTCTCTTAGCACCGGAAAACTGAACTCCCTGCCAATCACCGCCGCCGCACTGAGGACGTGGGAGGATTCTTCGTCAAGGCGCTCCAGTTTTTTCCCGAGCATCTCCTTGATGCCTCGAGGAACATGCACCTGAGAAAGGTCCTTGACCATCCAACCTTTTTCCACAGGGTAGACTGCCCCCTCTTCAACCAAAGAGCGTAATACTTCCTCGACAAAGAAAGGATTGCCTTCCGTCTTGCCATAGACCAGGTCAGGCAGCTCGCTGGGAATCTTCTCGCCTAATGTCTGCCGAACCATTTGAAAAACTTCACTAGATGCCAGCCGTTTCAAGGGAAGCGTATAAAACAGTCTCTCCCTGTTCATTTCAGCAACCGTGCGGGAGAGGGAATGTTGGTCGTCAAGCTCCAGGTCACGATAGGCACCCAAGACCAGGAGACGCTCGGCGGTGATAGCCCGCGCCAGGTGGTGCAGAAGCTCCATGGAAGCATCATCGAACCACTGTAGGTCATCGAGTAATAGCACCAGCGGGACCTCTTTGGAGATGTTGACAAAGAACTGGGTAACTGCCTCGTAGAGGCGGACATGTTGTTGCACATTGGGTGCCGATGTTGTAGGTGGGATGGTGCCTAACTTCTCGCCAATATCGGGGACTAATTTCGCCAGCTCCGGGGCAAAGGCGCCCACGGCTTTGAACAGAAGAAGGGGCGGTGCCCAGCGGAAGTACTCCTTGATGATGTCGCTCCAGGGCTGGTAGGGCACAGCTCCCTCCCGCTCGTAACCTCCACCCATGAGACACTGGGCACCCCGGAGTTTGGCGTAACTTCTCAGTTCATAGGCGAGCCTGGTCTTGCCAATGCCAGCCTCTCCTGTGATAAAGACTAGGCTTCCCTCACCTCTTAGGGCTGCATCCAGGCGCGCCCTGATGATTTTTATTTCTTGTTCACGGTCCACCAGCGGCTGAGCCCATCGTGGCTCGGGTGTGGGAATGGCCTCAGCGGCTTTCTCCCCGGTTGGCAACTCCACGGGCGCGGGCCTGGTTTCCGGCGCCTCAATCACAGACTTAAGAGCCTGGGAAAGCTCGCTAGCCGATTGGTAGCGCTTGTCCGGATCTTTGGAAAGAAGCTTGAGTATGACCTGCTCCAGGGCTTCCGGGGTCTCCGGGGCTATCCTTCGAGGCATCATAGGGAGGTCATTGATATGGCTGAAAATGACCTTTACCGGGTCGTCGCCGGGGAAAGGAGGCCTTCCGGTAGCCATCTCATAGAGAACGCAGCCCAAAGAGTAAAGGTCTGACCTGGCATCGCTGTGCTTCCCCAGGGCTTGCTCAGGAGGCAGATAGGCGGGAGTTCCCACTATCACCCCTCTTTGAGTGAGCTTAGGCCCGCCCAATGCCCTCGCCAGGCCAAAGTCCATCAGCTTGGGCAGGCCTGCGGAGGTAATCATGATGTTCTCCGGCTTGATATCGCGGTGAAGAATACCGCGCGAATGGGCACATTCCAAAGCCTGGCAGACCTGGCTACCGATTCTTAGCGTGGTGGCCGCATCACAGCGTCTACCAGGATTAGAACTAATCAGGCCGCTGAGGTTGGGGCCGTCGACGAACTCCAGGACAAGGTAATGGCTCTCGCCCTCCTGCCCAATGTCATAGATGGCAACAATATGCGGATGGGAAAGGCTTGCGGTAGCCTTGGCTTCCTGTTCGAAGCGGGCAAAGGACTCTTGGTCAAGGCCTTCGCCCTTGATGACCTTAACCGCGACGGTTCGGCCAAGTCTGGTGTCCTCAGCTTTGAAGACAATGCCCTTGCCGCCCTCTCCCAGCTTCTTTGCTACCTTGTACCTGCCCCCTTGGAACGATTCAAACACCGCTAATTTGCTACCCCCCATTAGCTGGTCTAGCTGCTCAAACTCTAGTGAGCAATTGCTGCCTGACTAATAATCATACTCTTATATGAGTATAAGGTCAATACTCATTGACCTGACTCTAATGCTTGTCAGTGAGCAACGGGAAAAGATGGCATGTTCATAATATAACCAAGTATACACCTTTCAAGCTGGCTGACTTAAAGCGCCTCTAAGTTGGTTGCAGCTAGGGTCAGGTTTCCGTGACGTCACATTGTGGTATTCTGTCTCCTGTATATCCCGAGCACTTCGTAGCCCTGAGGGATGGAGTATGCCTTTGCCACCTGTATGGCATCAAATCCGGTAACATGCCATCTTCCGTCCCAGCCTATCTCTTTCGCCACCAGAAAGAAATGTGCCATGGCAATGCCCACATCGAGGCGATAGTAGTGCTTGCCATCGCGAACACTATTATATCTCCCTCTGGCATCGGCCACAGCTATTATCTCCCTCCCGTTTACCAAAAATCGCCACGGCTGGACGTTAACCCAGGACGGCGCTAAACGGGCACATTCCAGAGCCTCGAGCAGTTCACTATCTCGAGTATCAAGCGGCGAAGCCCATTCAGAGCCAAAGGCTATTTGCTCGAGCGGCTTCCTCTTTCTGGAATCCGGCGAACCCAGGTGAATCAGGCTATGAATAATACGGCCGTAAAACGAGGTATCGGGATAGCCAATCGGAGTCAGTGCGATAACACGCTCATCTTTCTCCAACCCTAAGAAAGTACCAATTCGTTCCTCAATAAACAAGCCACCTATCCAGCAGGTACCGAGACCTTGCCCAGTGGCAAAAAGTATCATCTGCTCCATGCGAAAGCCCATGTTCAACATGAACAACGGTTTTTCCTCCGATGTGGCTATAACAAAGTGCGGCGACGAGCCGAAGAGCCACTGTTTCCCAGTTAAATAGGTCATCCGCTCCGCCACCAGCTTGCCCTCTTGGATTAGATGGAAGCGGACTCTAATATCATCGTCCAGAGCCACGGAGTTTTCACCGGATTTGACCACAGCCTGCAAGATTTCTTCCGGTACAGGTCGCGGCTCGTAGTGACGAACGCTGATTCGCCTGCGTATGGCCGAACGTATACTCATAAGTTACTTTTTATTTGCTACTGCAATCACCCTGACCCTAGCCATCTCCCATCAAGTGAGAGGCAATATGTAAAATTCTCTCTCCCCTGGAGGGAGAGAGTTAGAGTGAGGGGGATTAATAGAGTTTCACCCTCACCTTAATCCTCTCCCGTCAAGGGAGAGGACTTGCTGGTTAGCTGAACAGGTTAATATTTTGCGA
>MGOH01000006.1:0-1435 GCA_001795315.1 Chloroflexi bacterium RBG_19FT_COMBO_48_23 | reverse complement strand
AAGCAGGTCCATGGGATTGACGCAGGCCTCAGGTGGCAAGACACCCTTTTCTGTAATCTTTCCGGTGCCCATGAGTATGGCGCCTATTGCCGCCGGTATGCCTGTACCTTCACCCATGCCTTGTCCTCTGGAAGACATCGAGAAGATATAAGTGTTCTTTCCGCCGTCCTTGTACCCCTTAACCACAATCTTGAGACAACCCATAGGCTGGTTAATCCCGGCCTCCTTCATTAACTTCTCCCGCTGGGAAAGTATATAGGCGACGGCAAATTCCAAGGGGATAACCTTGTGACCCTGCACCTCAATCGGCTTCTCATCCGTGATGTCCAGCCTTACCATTCCCTTTATCAGCTCGGCATAAGCCGGCGGCAGCACCAGCCCCAGGTTAGTTACCCTCTTAACGCCCTTCAAATATTTGGGCAGGGTTATGGTCTCGGGATGCGGATATCCATAGACACTGTATGTACCAACATCTTTAAATTCGGTCTCCTCCTCCAATGCCTTTCCACTGTCCTCAAAGAGATTCACCGTGGTAAATTTGCCATCAAGGAACATCGGTATATCTACCTTCATCGAATGAATTCGGTGCTTCACCACCGCCGCCCCTTCAATCTTCTCGCCGCCATGTGCATGGTATATGTCTACCGCCTCAACCTGGTCGAGCAGAGAATCGGCACAGAACCTGACCAGAACATTTGCTACGCCGGGAGAGCTCCCCATTCCGATGAGCGCCGAAACGCCAGCCTTTTTCGCCTTATCATCCATTGCCAGAAGCTTCTCGGTGGCATCGAAATCATCGCAGACATCAACGTAGTTTATCCCGGCTTCTATCACCGCTTTCATTATGGTAGGCCCGTGTTTGTAGAAGGGCCCAACGCAGTTCAGCACAACCGCTGAGCCGCCGATTGCCCTTCTTATGCTATGGGGATTTTCAGCGTCAAGTTCAGCGACAGAGAGCTTAGCTCCCTTGAGTTTCCCGACCAGTTTTCTCGCTGCGGCAAAATTAATGTCAGCGACCGTTATTTCAGAAAATACCCCGCTTGAAGCCAGCGTCTCTGTGGCTATGCTTCCAACTGCCCCACTCCCTCCCAAAATCGTAACTTTAGACATTTCTCTACTCCTTTTCCTTTCAAATCCTAATACCTTTGCTGAATGGGTCTACCCATTCCTTAAGCGCAATGGCCAATTCCTCATGCTCCCTGGCATATTCTGCCACCGGAATACCCTGCATGGTGGCATCGATTGCCTGCCGGAACGCCTTCCCGCCAGCAATAGGACCTTGAGGATGAGCATGGATGCCACCTCCAGAGCCTATCACGACGTCATTGCCCAGAGCGGCCACCACCTGTGGCACCATGGACGGGGTGATGCCGCCGGATGCCATGGGGAATGTCGGCTTCAGATTATACAGCGGGAACGATAAATTCTTGGCAGC
>MGOH01000005.1:8739-10566 GCA_001795315.1 Chloroflexi bacterium RBG_19FT_COMBO_48_23 | reverse complement strand
AAAGCGCCTTAGTAGGGCATACCTTAACACATGCCGCATCGGTGCAGTGCATGCAGCTCTGGCGGGTAAAAATCCAGTCGACCCCCCCATTGCCATTACTTATCTCGTTAAATCTGATTTTAATCCATGTATCTGCTGTGAGGTCACGTGGATTCTCATAAGTCCCCCAGAACTCAGTCTTGTCGGCTTCAAGATTCCACCACTGTTTGCAGGCTACCTGGCAACCGCGACAGGCAGTACATTTACTAGAGTCGTATAGTATCGCTTTATCAGTCATCGTTTATCTCCTTTACGCTTTCCTCAGATTAACCAAGAAGGCTTTATACTCCGGAATCATTGTGTTGGCATCGCCCACGTGCGGCGTCAGCACGTTAGCGCTGTCACCCTTGGCAATGCCTGCGTAGCCCCAGTGCCAGGGCATGCCGATTTCATGTACGACCTTGCCATTAATCTGAAAAGGCTTAAACCGTTTGGTAACCAGGGCTTTGGCTTCGATACTGCCCCTGGCCGATTCCACTATAACCTTATCCACATTTTTAATCCCCAGTTCAGCCGCCAGCTCTTCGCTTATCTCGATAAACATCTCGGGCATCAGTGCGCACAGCCATGGGAGATGTCTGGTCATGGCGCCCGACTGCCAGTGTTCCACCACGCGGTAAGTCGTAGCAACGTAGGGATATTTGTCCGCTGTGCCCTTTTGCTCGGCTGCTGACGCGCCTGCAAGCAATGCCGGGTTAGCCTGCGTGCCTGACATCATATTTTGCACCGGGCTTTCCCATGGCTCATAGTGCTCTGGGAATGGGCCATCGGCTAATCCTGCGGTGCGCGGCGCCACATTACCGCCAAACAAATGCGCATGCCCATCAGGACACATGATGAAAGCATAGGAGCCACCCTCTGCCATCGGCTTGGCGCCCCCCTCAGGTACATCGCCGGTCCACTTGCCGTCTTTCCACCAGACGACCGGATGCTCCTTGTCCCAGGGCTCGCCGTTAAGGTCAACCGAAGCCCTGTTGTAGACAACGCGCCGGTTAAGCGGCCAGCACCAGGCCCATTTGGAAAACAGCCCGATGTTATATGGACCGTCATCGAGGTCGCGGCGCTGGGTCATGTTGCCGGTCTCGTTGTAACAGCCGGAGTAAACCCACTCGCCGCATGAGGTGGTACCATCATCCTTGAGCGCAGTGAAGTTATTCACCAGTTTGCCCGTTGTCAGGTCGTAGCCGTTTATCTCCCTGAGCACTGCGTCTGCAGTTGGTGGATGGCCATTATTCCAGGTGAGCTTGGTGATAGCCTCGGCGTTAGGCCCACCTGCTTTGTAGAGTTCTTTAAGTTTGCGGCCAAGCTCATCGACGATCTCAAGGTCAGGCATAGCATCGCCCGGGGAGTCAGCGCCTTTGTAGCGCCACTGCACCCAGCGGCCGCTATTGCTTACGGTGCCTTCCTTCTCGTAATGGCAAGCCGCTGGCAACACAAAGACCTCGGTCTTGACATCTGCCGGGTTCACGCCGGGGCGCTTCCAGAAGGAAGCGGTCTCGGTTTCCCACAGGTCAACACATACCATCCAGTCCAGCTTGTGAAGCGCATCGCGCTCGAGTATAGAGTTAGGCCCACCCACCGCTGGGTTCTGGCCTATGCACAGGAAGCCTTTGATGATGCCCTGGTACATTGCCTCGAACAGGGCTATGTGGGAGTGTTTGGCGTTGGGATTGCCGGTGACCTTAGGCAGGTAATTGAAGCCGAAGTCATTATCCTTAGTGGCGGCATCTCCATACCATGCCTTGAGCAGGCTGACGATGTATTTGGGTGTATTACCCCACCAGTTGA
>MGOH01000005.1:7664-8704 GCA_001795315.1 Chloroflexi bacterium RBG_19FT_COMBO_48_23 | reverse complement strand
TTGAAGTAGTCTTGCAGCGTCTTGTCCGTGCTGCTAAACACCGGCAGATACCCTGGCAGTATATGCGCCAGCAGCGCCATGTCGGTTGACCCCTGCACATTGTGCTCGCCTCGAAGTGCCTGAATGCCTCCGCCGGCTATGCCCACATTGCCCAGCAGTAGCTGCAGGATAGCGTATGAGCGGATGTTCTGTGCGCCATACGTATGCTGGGTGGTGCCCATGGCATACAGTATGTTGCCTGCCTTGCCGGGCTCTCCTGTGGCAGCAAAGGTCTTGCAGAGCTCCAGAAACAGTTCCTTGGGCGTGCCCGTTATCTTGGTCACTTTGTCCACATCGTAGCGGGCGTATTGCTTCTTCAGCAGTTGAAAAACGCAGTTGGGGTCTTTAAGCGCCTTGTCTCTCTTGGGGATACCGTTCTCATCTAGCTGATATGTCCACGTCGCTTTGTTGTAAGACTTCTTGGTGGCATCCCAGCCCGCAAAAAGGCCATCCAGTTCTGCCGGACCCTTGTATTCCGGATTGATTAAGAAGGCGGCATTAGTATATTCAGTGACATAGGTTAGGTTGTAATTACCCGGGTTCTTCTCAATGTCGTCGATAACATATTTAATCATGCCGCCGATGAATGCGATATCAGTTCCAGACCTCAGCGGTACATACAGGTCAGCCCTTGCCGTAGTACGTGTATACCGTGGGTCAACACTGATAAGCTTCGCACCCCTCTCTTTGGCTCTCTGTATGTGGTGGAAAGCGGCGGGGTGATTCTCGGCACAGTTGCTGCCGATAACCATGATAACGTCGCTGTTAGCCACGTCATTAAAATGGTTGGTCATTACTCCGCGTCCGAACGACTCTGCCAGAGCCGCTACAGTGGGAGAATGTCATATACGTGCGTGGTGCTCGAGATACACCAGGCCA
Organism: Chloroflexi bacterium RBG_19FT_COMBO_48_23; assembly: GCA_001795315.1. The sequence goes on along the minus strand of MGOH01000005.1, from coordinate 7,786 downwards.
AGGGAACGCATTAACTTGGAGATGAGGTAACATTCTTCGTTGTCCAGTGAGGCTGAGCCCAAACTGGCGATGGCTTCAGTGCGGTTGACCAAGTTGCCATCTTTGTCTTTCTCTATCCAGTT
>MGOH01000005.1:4483-7637 GCA_001795315.1 Chloroflexi bacterium RBG_19FT_COMBO_48_23 | reverse complement strand
GGCAATCTCTTCCAGCGCCCATTCCCAGGACTTCTCTTCCCAATCAACCGCGCCGGGAGCACGATATAGCACCTTGCTTAAACGCAGCGGGTTTTGGGCACCTAACTGGAATTGAGCTCCGCCTTTTGCACAGGCTCCTCCCTGATTGATGGGATGTTCCGGGTCTCCCTCTAGATTGACCAGCACACCATTTTCCGAGGCGACCAGAAAGCCACAGCCAACCCCACAATAGGGGCAGATGGTGGTCGTCTCCCCGATTTTTTTGTGCAGTGGGATTTCTTGTGGGAGCCCCTCAGCTCCGGCAAGCTCCTGCTTTATCAACCCAAAAACTGCCAGTCCACCGGCACCAGCCCCCGATAGCTTCAAAAATTCTCGCCGACTTAGCTGCATACAAAGCCTCCTTCATTATTTTATTAAGAACAGTCGAGACAATTCACATGCCTTAGCTTTAGCTAAAGTGTTCAAATGAACGAACAATCTTCCCTGGGTAGACCTAAAGGCAAAGCACGGTTCACTTCTAATATCTTGCTTCGCAACATTCATCAATATAGCTTTGCTTTCTGAATTAACTTTCGCCCCCAGAAAAGCTAAAAAGCTAATAGGTAGTTTTACCTAAATAAACTAGGCAATTATACTTAATCGGGCAGTCCAAGTCAACCCCTGCTGGGCCCTATTCTGAAAGCTATGGAAAAGCGATAACATATCAAGAACCATCAAACAAAAAACGAGATTGGCACCGAAAAGCGGAAGTTAGGGAAACGACAGATTAATTCCCCTCGAGTTAAAAATATACTCCAGAACACGACTTTGTTTCGCTGAGTTTACCCCGAGTCATACAAGATTTTTCGCGGAGTTTACACTGAGCCATACGAGATTCTTCCCCTTCACTTCGTTCAGGGTCAGAATGACAGAAAAGGCGAAGGGCTAGCAATGGCAATACCAGAAATAAAACAAGAAAAAGGGGGGTGACAGCTTCTCAGCTATCACCCCCCTTCAAAAAGGAGGGGAAATTATCACCATTTTTCTTGAGATAGTCTGGAGGTAAGCCAGGTACGCAATGGCTCATCTAACGTACCAACTCTGGATTCCAGCCAGCGGACGTCTCCACTCTCCAGCGCAGCTTTTGCTTCCGGTGCTAGATTATAAGCTTTGAGAGCCTGGCTGGGATTTTCCGCCAGCTTAGCTAGGAACTTATTATCATCTCTAGCCTTAGCTAACACCGATATGAGTGCCTTTGTTTCTGTATCAAGATAAGTAGCCTGTTGAGATTGTAGCTGCGGCCCAGCAAACATGCCTGCAAACCAAGGCCTAGCAGCCGCGGCTTCAGCAGCACGTTCCTTGCGAAGATATATCAGCCAATATATACTGCCTATAAACGTGCCGCCTACAATGTTGCCCAGAGTAACCGGAACCAGATTCCCGATAAAGCCAGCGACATTGAGATGGGCTACCTGACTTGCAGTTACACCGGCTACTTCAAGTATCTTTGCCTGTCCTGCCATAGCTATACCCATTGGAATGAAATACATATTTGCTATGCTGTGCTCAAAACCACAAGCCACGAAAGCTGTTATTGGGAAAAGGATGGCGAATATCTTATCAACGGTGGAACGAGCACCAAAACAGAGCCAGACAGCTAGACAGACAAGTATATTGCACAGGATTCCTCGAGCAAAAGCCGGCCAAAAAGCCAGGCTAACTTTGGCATTGGCTATTGATAGAGCATTTACACCTACTTTATAACCATCCAGTACCCAGAACTGACTATAAAAGACCACCAGCACTAAGAGCAATGAACCGATGAGGTTAGCGAAATAAACTATGCCCCAGTTTTGAAACAACTGAGACAGCTTTATCTTGCCACTGGCTCGGCTTGCCACCATAAGAGCATTGCCGGTAAACAGCTCGGCTCCAGCTAATACAACAAGAATAAGTCCTAGACAGAACACGACTCCGCCGAGCAGCTTGGTCAGGCCAAAACCAATTTGTATATCAGTGGTAACCAAAGTGCAGAACATGGCTCCCAAACCGATGAAAAACCCAGCCAATATTCCCAGAAGTGAAATGGTCCAGATGTTGCCATTCCCCTTGGTTACACCCACAGCCTCCATTTTTACCGCCATCTCTGCAGGCGGCCTACAATCAGTGGTGGCACAGGTTTTCAGCTCTTCCAAGGCAGTCTGTAAGCGAGAAGCTTCAATTGCCGGAAGCTTTTCCGTATCCAACCTTTGCATTTCCTTACCCGATGACTTTAAGGTTGCCATAATTCCATTCCTCCCTCTTACCACTTCTCCTGAGACATTCGGTGCCACAACCAGGTTGACAGGCGCTTGTCCAGTTTACCTAACCAACTCTCAATCTTCTGGATATCACCGCTAGCCAAGGCCGCCTTTTCTTCCCGAGTCAAGGTGTAATACTCCTTCAGGGCCTCGTGAGGATTATCTGCCAGACGGGACATGAATTCAGGCTCATCGGCCGCTCTGGCCAGCACAGACAATACTGCCCACCTCCCAGTCAAGCCCTCCTTGGGGACAACTGTAGGTGCGCTAATAAGTCTCTCTAGTGTTTCAGGAGTAGTCTCTTCGGTCTTTCTGTAAACTTTCTTATCCATTTTGTCGCCTCCTTGCTTTATTTGGATTTCTATCTTAAATGTAACAATTACCAAATTATCTCTCATCGGTCTTCAGTTCTAATTGTGATAAGGCTTTAGGCATGTCCAAAAGTATTATGTTTGGCCGAACAAGCAATGCTACTACAGCCAATCGTATTTAGGATGCGCGGAATAAGCAGGTTTTGGCCATTGGTACTAGTTCTTTTAGACTCCGCAATTGACACGAGGTCAACTTTACTCTAGAATTCGAAAGGAATAAAAAGGGGGTGGGCGGTGGCAAACGCGGCATGTTCAGCTATTACATCAAGGGGGCGAGGCAGAGGCTTGGGGTCAACTGCTTACAAGATTATTTGTCACCGCCCACTCGGTACCCTCCTCTATTAAGGCATCACACCTACGAGTTAGTTAAGTTAATGCCACCGAGTTTAACAGTTAATTCCAGATTACCTTGCTCATATTTATTTGGAAATCAAGCCGATAGGAAAAACCCACCTTCCGAACTTGTCATTCAATACTACGGCTGCTGAGCCATAGACTGCTGCT
>MGOH01000005.1:0-4255 GCA_001795315.1 Chloroflexi bacterium RBG_19FT_COMBO_48_23 | reverse complement strand
CCCAGCCAGAACAAACCATATGAAGTGAATGCAGTCAGACCAAAGGTGTCGCCACGACGAGCATCTATTATACCGGCAATAACCTGAGCCACACCTCCCCAAAAGAAACCGTACACCAGAGGTAGTGTGCCCTGAATCAAACCGAGATTGTGTATCTGTAACAAAATAGTATTCAGGCCAAATCCAGCTAATCCCAAAGCGCCCGGATTAGCCCATTGAACATCGTTTTGAGTCATCACCCTTGCCATATAGAATTGCCTCCTTCTTTATAACTTCCTAGTGCTGGTAGCAACCAAAGGTAAGCCAAACAACAAGAAAAAACTTTATATCCTTTCCTCCACCAGTACGCCAACTACCGAGGGGTCAGCCAGAGTACTAGTATCACCCAATTGTTCTATGTCACCAGCAGCAATCTTAGTCAATATCCTTCTCATAATCTTGCCGCTCCTGGTCTTGGGCAAAGCATCAGAAAACTGAATCTTATCCGGTGTGGCTATGGGGCCAATCTCTTTACGAACATGGGTTACCAGCGTCTTTTTGAGTTCCTCAGACTTTTCCACGCCAGCCTTAAGAGTAACAAAAGCGTAAATGCCTTGCCCTTTTATCTCATGGGGCATACCCACAACCGCAGCTTCTGCCACCTTGTCGTGAGATACTAGAGCGCTTTCGACTTCGGCTGTGCCTATGCGGTGACCTGACACATTGATGACATCATCTATACGACCCATCAACCAATAGAATCCATCCTCATCCACCCTGGCTCCGTCTCCTGTTGTATACACGCCAGGAAACCGAACAAAATAAGTGTTCTTAAACCTCTCAGGGTCACCATAGACCCGCCGCATCAGACCCGGCCAAGGTCTCTTGATCACCAGATAACCGCCCTCATTCACATCGGCAATGGAACCATCCTCTCTTAGTACCGCTGGTTCAACCCCTGGAAATGGCAATGTGGCCGATCCTGGTTTAAGTGGAGTAGATCCAGGTAAAGGAGTGATCAATACTCCACCTGTTTCTGTTTGCCACCAGGTATCTACAATCGGGCATTTACCTTTACCTATTATGTTGTAGTACCACATCCAAGCCTCAGGATTTATGGGCTCTCCCACCGTACCCAGAATGCGTAATGAGCTCAAATCATGCTTATTAGGCCAATCATCCCCCTCTCTCATTATCGCCCGAAGAGCAGTTGGAGCAGTGTAGAAAATACTGACCTGGTACTTCTCTACAATGTCCCAGAACCTATCCGGATGGGGATAGTTTGGTACCCCTTCAAACATAAGAACCGTTGCGCCATAAGCCAAAGGACCGTAAACGATATAGGAGTGTCCTGTCACCCATCCAATGTCAGCTGTACACCAGAAAGTGTCTTCTTCTTTCATGTCGAAGATCCACTTAAAGGTCTGATAGCAGTACAGGAGATAACCTGCTTGAGTATGAAGAACTCCCTTTGGTTTCCCGGTACTCCCGCTGGTATACAAGATAAACAGAGGGTCCTCAGCATCCATAACCTCAGGCTCACAATGTGCTTTAACGCCATCAGCAGCCATCTCATCATCCCACCAATAGTCTCGCCCTTGCTTCATGGCTACCTCAATATTAGCTCGCTTAACCACTATTACGTCTTTCACATCAGGGCAGGCCGCAAGAGCTTCATCTGCATTGTCCTTACTCCGGATAATTTTACCGCCACGATAATAGCCATCTACACAAACCAGCACCGTCGACTCACAGTCCAGCATCCTATCCTTCAAGGCATCAGCACTAAAACCACCGAAAATAACACTATGAATAGCACCGATCCTGGCACAGGCCAGCATAGCGATTGGCAGTTCGACAATCATGGGTAAATAGATAGAAACCCTGTCTCCTTTTTTAACACCATGTTTCTTTAGCACATTGGCAAATTTGTTCACCTCTCGATACAGTTGTTGATAGGTAAGTATCCTTCTATCACCAATGTCACCTTCCCAAATTAATGCTGCCTTATTTCTCCTCCATGTCCTAACATGCCTATCCAAACAATTCTGGCAAACATTGAGTTTACCCCCCACAAACCACTCATGTTTGCCTTCCTTGAAATCATCGACAAGCACCTTGTCCCATTTTTTGTACCAATCCAGTTGCTCCGCCATCTCTCCCCAGAACCCCTCTGGATCTTTAATGGACGATTGATAGATTTCTTTATACTCGACCAGACTTCTGACATAAGCCTTATCACTTAGTTCCTCTCGAGGATTGAAAACTCTTTTCTCACCCAACATCGAGGTGATTGTTTTAACATCTGCCATTATTTAAACTCCTTTCTGGACTTGGGCATTTTCAATTACCTGATTTACACCTGAGAAGTAACACCCAGTAACTGGGCATATGCCTGGCGCAGTCTAGTTGCTACTACACGTGCTATCCCCCTGGAGATTCTACAGCCTATTTCAGGCTTGGTAACGCACAGACCGGATAATGCCTGCCCGCCAAACGCCAACACTTTCGTCTTCTCTAAAGCCTTCACTGTAGCCGTGCAAATATATGGGTCAAGCATAGATGACCAACCGAATGCCTCAAAGTCAGTTACGGCCTGAACCTGGCGTTGAGCAAGCGGCCCAACTTCCAGGATAATCCCCACCGTGCCACTTTCGATCACGTATAGTTCTTCCTCCTTGCAGCCCTGCTTACAGATAATTGCTCCGCCATCAAATTCTGCACTCTCGCACATTTTCTCTACTTCGCGAAGCTGCTTATCATCCAAAGCCTTGAACATTTCACATTTTCTCAACACGTCAAATTTCTTCATTTTTCCGAACCTCCTATACTTTTTTACCTGTTCAGTAAGAATCAATCTCTCATCAGCTGCTACGCAGCTGTGTTGCATCACCCTCAGCCACGGCAGCCAGCATCAGTCATCGACCTGGCTCCTGTGCGATCAGATCGCAGCCTTAATACCCTCTGAGCGGTGTTGTAAAGGCCACGCAAATTAGAAAATAGAAAAAACGCTGTACTGCACAGAGCAATAGAAACCACCAAACCTACGACTACAAAAAAGTGCAAATTCACTAGTTCCATCTCCTTTACCACTTCTCCTGTGATAGTCTATACAACAGCCAGGTTGACAAACGCTTGTCTAGCTTGCCTACCCAACTCTCAATCTTCTGGATATCACCACTGGCTAGAGCCGCCTTCTCTTCCTTGGTCAATGTGTAGTATTCTTTAAGGGCTACATGAGGGTCATCAGCCAAGCGGGACATGAACTCAGGTTCATCAGCTGCCCTGGCCAGCACAGATAATATCGCCCATCTCCCAACCAAACCTTCCCTCGGAACAATAGTAGGCGCTTTGATCAGTTCTTCTATTTCTTCGGCAGTTTCTTCAGTCTTCCCACGAATTCGCTTGTCCATTCCTATAACTCCATTGGCTTTTGACCTGTTTCTCAGTTCTTAATGTAGCAATTACTAGCTGGGCTCTCATCGGTCTTTAGCTCTAATTGCGATAGTACTTTGGCCTATGTTTCTACATAGGGCGTTCGAAGCGTTTGAACAAGTAATTATTGTTTCTTGCGGCTGATATACCTTATAATTGGTACCAAATTGGCTGAGGGTTATATTGGCTGAGGGTTATATATAATGAAGACGAAGACCAGAATTTTAATCGCCGACGACCATCCACTGTTGCGTGAAGCGCTGTGCCAGGTATTTTCCAATCAAAAAGACATGGAGATAGTTGGCGAAGCAAACGATGGAGAGGAAGCTATCAACCTAACCTCCCAATTGAAGCCAGATATTCTAGTTATGGATATTATGATGCCAAAGTTTGATGGACTTGAAGCTAGTCGGCAGATTAAGAAAACTGCTCCTAACACAGCCATACTGATTCTCACTGCCTATGATGACGATAATTATGTTCTTGGATTACTAGAGGCCGGAGCAACTGGTTACTTACTGAAGAGTGCCAAAGGACAGGATCTGGTAGAAGCTGTGCGAGCTATAAGAGCCGGCGAATCAGTACTCCATCCTAAAATCATTGAGAGGCTGCTCAAACAAGCCATGGCTAAACCAGCAGAAGGCGCGGATCGCAAAATAAAAGACCTTCTGAGTGACAGGGAGACGGAAATGATGAAGCTGCTGGCTACAGGAATGAGCAACAAAGAGATAGCCGAAAAACTATATCTCAGCCTGCGTACCGTCAAGGCTCACATGTCCAATATTTTCACCAAGATGAATGTCGCTTCGCGAAGTGAAGCGCTGGTTGAAGCCCTTAGAAC
>MGOH01000004.1 GCA_001795315.1 Chloroflexi bacterium RBG_19FT_COMBO_48_23 | reverse complement strand
GGGATAGTAATGGTCAGGTTATCGGCTGCGTTGCCCTTCATATTAACTGGGCTGATTTAGCTGAGATTAAGTCTCTAGCGGTAAGCGGAGATAAGCAGGCTCAAGGCTTGGGCTCAGTGCTTGTTGAAGCCTGTTTTAATGAAGCCAGAGAATTGGGAATTCCTACAATCTTTTGTCTGAGCTACAAGCCGGCTTTTTTTGAAAAGTATAATTTTCGTCAGGTCGACAAGATGGAATTGCCGCGAAAGGTATGGTCGGAGTGTTATCGCTGCCCCAAGTTCCCGGATTGTGATGAGGTGGCTCTGGTCTATCGATTTTAGAGGTGAGAATTGAGATGGAGAAGACTTTATCAAGTGAGCAGGTTCATGACGGCCAGGTGGTTAAACTGAGGGTTGACACGGTACGGAAGGACAGCGGCAAAATTTCTACCAGGGAGGTTGTTGAGCATAGCGATTGTGTGGCGGTGGTGGTTCTGGATTCTAAAGATAGGGCTATCCTGGTTCGCCAATATCGCGGCGCTGTGGGCAAGACGCTACTGGAAATCCCGGCAGGCGGTATTGACCGTGGCGAACAACCCATCAACTGCGTCCGCCGAGAGTTACAGGAAGAGATTGGTTATTTGCCCAATAAGATAGATAAGCTCGGCGGTTTCTATGCAGCACCCGGCTATTGCACTGAATATTTGCACCTGTATCTGGCTACATATCTTATACCCAGCCAGCTTGAGGCTGAAGACACCGAAGACATAGAGGTGGTGCGAGTGCCTTTACCCCGGATACCTGAACTCATTGCTTCCGGTGAAATCTGTGATGCCAAAAGTATAGCCGGGCTGCTTAGAGTTATCTCACTGGGGCTTAAGGGCAGTTAACTGCGCAAGTTATGTCTTTATCTGGTACTTAGCCTTGCCCTGTTCGTATAAGTCAGCGCCTTGAATATCGTTGATGACAGTGGCGGGGAAATTTTCTACCTCCAGGCGGCGTATTGCCTCTGCACCTAAATCTTCGTAAGCTATCACCTCTGCCTTTTTGATGCTCTTAGAGATAAGGGCTCCAGCACCGCCTATGGCAGCGAAATATACTGCTTTGTATTTCTGTATGGCATCTTTTACTGCCTGTGACCGGTTGCCTTTGCCAATCATTCCTTTGAGGCCGACAGCCATGAGACGGGGCGCGTAGCTATCCATTCTTCCGCTGGTTGTCGGTCCGGCTGAGCCGATGACCTGTCCCGGCTTGGCGGGAGACGGGCCCATATAGTATACAGTCTGATTCGTGAGGTCAAAGGGCAGCTTTTCACCCTTATCCAGAGCTTCGACGAGTCGTTTGTGGGCGGCATCCCGAGCCGTGTATATCACGCCGGTAATGAAAACCTGGTCGCCGGCTTTTAGTTTCTCTATGGTCTCCTCGTCAAGCGGGGACTTGATATTTAAAGTTTTCATTGCTATCCCTCCGAGGTCGCTTATTTACTTCCTTTCACGGTGAAGTCAGGGAAGGGGACTTTGGGTTTGGTCTCAGTATTAGGTGGGACTGTCGAAGCAGGCGGCTCTTTTTTGCCCAGTCCTACGGCTCGGGACACCATTCGTCTTTTAAGCAGTTGAATGGCTAGAGCCGGGTCTAATCCTTTGGGGCATGCTTCGGAGCAAGCACCAGCGAGATGGCAGTGCCATACGCCATGGTCGGTGTCCACCACAGGGAATCTTTCCTGCTCGCCTTCATCGCGGGTATCGGCGCAGTAGCGGTAGCACTGAGCCAGAGCCTGTGGGCCAGTGAAAAGCTTGTCACTGGCTGATGTGGGGCAGGCAGATATACAGATGCCACATTTTATGCAGTAGGTAAATTGCAAGAAAGCCTCTAGTGCTTTTGGTGACTGGGCGAATTCAGCACTGGGGTTTTCCATTTCCTTGCCATTATGGCGTAAGATGTAGGGCTTTATTGTTTTGTGGGTTTCGAAGAATGTAGTGAGATCAACTACAAGATCCTTGATGATTGGCAGGTTAGGTAGTGGTTTAATGGTTAATTTACTTGAGTTAAACTCTTCTATTTGCGTGTGGCAGGCAAGATGTGGGTAGTTGTTGATAAGCATGCCGCAGGAGCCGCATATCGCCATGCGGCACGAGGTACGAAAAGCCAGAGTGCTATCGAGATTCTCCTTTATGTATATAAGGCCATCGAGCACCGTCGTGCCTCGGCTGGCCGGTACTACGAATTCCTGGAAATGAGGCTGACTGTCATTTTCCGGGTTATATCTCTGGACTTTGAACGTTATCTGTTCGTTTTTCTCTTTATCCATTATGCCTCCTACGTGGATAACAGCGTGATTGGCACATAAACAGACCAGATGAAGACGATGATGCCAAAAGCTACAATAGACCAGGTAACGATGCGCTCGGTTCTGGCTGATGGTGTCAACTCCAGTATAATGTTACGTAGTCCATTGAGGCCGTGATACAGAACAACGACCAGTAAAGCTATGTATATGCCAGCCCACATGACTTCGCGAGACCGTTCTATCATGGAATGCCATTTAGTCGCGCCACTGACATCGACCCCGAAGAAACCGAGGATGGCGTCGAGATGCATCCATACCGTGTGTATGCCTGCTAGCACTGCTATAAGCACGCCGGTAACCAGTTGTATGAACCAGAGGTAACTATTGCGCATCACCAGCCTCCTGCGATGAAGTCATAAAAGAATACAATACACAGGATTAAAATTATGGCTATCATGGCCATTGTCCAGATGCGCTTTTTACGTAGTGAATCTCGGTAAGGATAGATTGGTGGGATTGGCTTTCCCATCAGAAAACCGAGTTCTTGCAGGATGAGGCGCAGTCCGTTTAGAGCATGGTAGATTAAGGCGACAACAACCAGATATTCGCCGAATTTAAACCATGGATTGTGAAGGATGCTCATCGTAGCTTCCCAGACATCCTGGCCTTGGATTCGGAAAACGGTTGTCATGGTCAGATGGATCAGCAGGAAGAGCAAGATTCCCAGGCCGGTTACCCGGTGCAGTATGTACAGGTAACGTTCCAGCTTGTAGTTGCCTGCCCATATCCAGCCGCCAATCCCTAGATTGTTTTGTCGTGGCTGTACTTGTCTCATAGTTAGCTCCCTAGTATTTTCTTTCTACTGGCTGCCACATGGTTATGCTTACCGGTATATAATCGAGCCGCGGTCCTTTCGGTGTGTAGTGAGCCAGGGTATGTTTTAGCCAGTTAACGTCGTCACGCTTGGGAAAATCTCGTCGGGAGTGTGCCCCTCTGGATTCGGTGCGGGCTAGAGCTCCGGCAACGATGATTTCAGCCAGGTCAAGCAGGTTATCCGCTTCTAATGCGCTTAGCAGGTCGGTATTATATATGCGTCCACGGTCTTTGACCTTTATGCCGGGCAAACGATGCTTTATTTCCTGTATCTTATCGAGGGCTGCCTTCAGTTCCGGGCCGGTGCGGAATACACCCACATTGCTGTCCATTGTTCTCTGCAGTTCCCTGCGTAGTGCATAGGAGCTTTCTTTGCCGTCAGAGCTAAACCTATTGAAAACTCTAGCCTCTTCGTCTTTTAGCGTTGCAGCTTTCGGCGGAGAAGGAAGAGCCTTCTGTTTAGAGGCATATTTAGCAGCTTCTTCTCCGGTTATTTTCCCCCAGACCAGGCATTCGGTGGTTGAGTTGGAGCCAAGGCGGTTGGCACCATGTAGCGATACACAGGCAGCCTCGCCGGCTGCCCAGATGCCTTCTATCGGTGTAGCTCCGTTAATGTCGGTGTGTACCCCGCCCATAAAATAGTGAGCAGCGGGGCGAATTGGTATTGGCTTATATATGGGGTCGATGAAGTTGAACTTCATGGCGACCTCTCGAATCATCGGCAGTCGCTCGTTGATTTTAACAGCGCCGAGATGACGCAGGTCGATATGAACATAGTCGAGACCATCGGGACCCGGAAATCCTCTGCCCTCCTCGATTTCAGTCATCTCAGAGCGGGAGACAATATCTCGTGGGGCTACCTCCATCTTGGATGGAGCGTATTTTTCCATAAATCTTTCATCTTTGTTATTGAGCAGATAGCCTCCATCACCTCGTGCCGCCTCTGTAATCAGTATGCCGGATGGCACCAGTCCGGTAGGATGAAACTGGACGAATTCGAGGTCCTTTATAGGTAATCCCGCCCGGTAAGCCATGGCTAGACCGTCACCGGTGGCGGTAAGGGAGTAGGTGGTGAAGCCGAACATGCGACAGGCACCGCCGGTGGCGATAATCAAGGCTTTGCCTTGAATCGGGAAGAACTCACCGCTGGTCAGGTTCCAGGCAGTTACACCGCAGAATGTGTTATCTTTTGTCAGGATGGAGCTGACGTAGCATTCGTCGTATCTGCTTACATTGGAATATTTCTGCAAAGTGTCGTACAGAGCCTGCATTTCGGCGAAGCCGGTCTTATCGGCGGCAAATACTGCACGGTCATAGCTATGGCCGCCGAATGGTCGTTGAGCAATGCGTCCATCGGGACGCCGTGACCAGGGTATACCCCAGTGCTCCAGTAGCAGTATTTCCTTGGGTGCTTCTTGGACGAAGCGCTTCACCACGTCCTGGTCGCAGAGGAAGTCAGCGCCTCTGACGGTGTCCCAGGAGTGGAGTTCAAAGCTGTCCCCTTCATCAGGTTGCATTACGGCTGCACTACCACCTTCGGCGCAAACCGAGTGAGAGCGCATCAACTGGACTTTGGAGACGATGGCAATATCCAGGTCTGGATTTTTGGCAGCTTCTATGGCAGCACGCAGTCCGGCAAGTCCCGAGCCCAGGACTATGATATCGTGTTTTTGGCTTGTCACAGTACTGCCTCCTTGTGACGGGAGCACCAGCATTGAATGTTAACGGCGACCGGCATGCTGGCGATGTGTGACGGGAAAACTTCGGCATGAACGGCTAGGGCGGTCGTCCTGCCACCATAGCCCATCGGCCCAATGCCCAGATTATTTACCCGCTGCAGAATTTCCTTCTCCAGTGTAGCTATCTCCGGGTCTGGATTAGGCTTGCCGACTTTGCGCAGCAGTGCCTTTTTTGCCATTGCCATGGTTTTATCCGTTGTTCCGCCTATGCCGAGGCCGATAATGATTGGTGGACATGGGTTGCTGCCCGATTCATTAACCAGGTTTACCACGAAATCTATGATTCCCTGCCGCCCTTTTGCCGGAGGCATAACTGTCAGGCGGGAGCAGTTCTCCGAGCCGCCTCCCTTAGGTATCACGCTGATTTTAAGTTTATCCCCGGGAACGATATCGGTGTGAATGATTGCCGGAGTGTTATCTTTGGTATTCACTCGTGCTGAGAATGGCTGATTTACCATAGATTTGCGCAGATAACCTTCATCGTATCCCTGGCGAACCCCTTCATTTATGCAGGTATAAAGGTCGCCGCCGGTTATGTGAGCTTCCTGTCCCAGTTCCAGTAATACCACCGCGGCGCCTG
>MGOH01000003.1:4585-5067 GCA_001795315.1 Chloroflexi bacterium RBG_19FT_COMBO_48_23 | reverse complement strand
CCCTTGTAATCAGCGACCAGAAATTCGCCTCCCCAGATGCGCCCGTCGCTGCCGTATCCCGTGCCGTCCAGAGCCACGCCGATGACCGGAGAATCGACTGCGTTGTCAGACATACAGCTAACGATGTGGGCGTGATGATGCTGAACCGGGACGAGCTTAAGATGGCTGAACTGGCTGCCCAATTCAAGAGCATATTTAGTGGAAAGGTATTCTGGATGCAGGTCATAGGCAATGGTTTCAGGCTCGATGCGAAAGAGCCTTTTATACAGAGACAGTGTATTCTCGAAATGTTCCAATGTTTCCAGATTTTCCATGTCGCCGATGTGCTGGCTGATGAATGCATAGTTGTCTTTGGTTAAACAAAAAGTGTTCTTCTCCTCGGCACCGCAGCCGAGCACCTGCTTAAGTTTAAAATTCAGGTGCATGGGATAAGGGGCGTAGCTGCGCGCCCGCCGGGTAAGTTGAGCCGTGCCTCGTTCTAC
>MGOH01000003.1:0-4562 GCA_001795315.1 Chloroflexi bacterium RBG_19FT_COMBO_48_23 | reverse complement strand
TGGCATATATATCGCGGTTGTGGACCAGAAAGTAATCGGCAATTCCTGATAGCCGCCTGATGGCTTCATCGTTATCTTTGGCAATCGGCTCCTCGCTGATATTGCCGCTGGTCATGACCAATGGCAGCCCTATCTCTGTGAGCAAGAGGTGATGCAGTGGAGTGTATGGCAACATCGCGCCGAGATATTTCAGGTTTGGTGCTACTGCCTGGCATACCGTAGACTCCTGCTTCCACTGCAGGAGCACAATTGGGCTCTGTGCTGATGTGAGCAGTTTTTCCTCCGCTTCAGATACCAGGCAATGTCTCCTGGCTTCCTCCATGTCCGCCACCATTATGGCCAGTGGCTTGAAGGGGCGCCTCTTTCTCCGGCGCAGCACTTTAACAGCCTTCTCGTTAGTAGCATCGCAGGCCAGGAGGAAACCGCCAAGACCTTTGATGGCCATGATTTTTCCATCTTTGAGAAGCTGGCTGGCAGCAGCAATGACGTCGGAGGTTTCTACATGGTTTCCCCTGTCGTTGAGCATCTCCAGCCTCGGCCCACACTTGGGGCAGGCGTTGGGCTGGGCGTGAAAACGGCGGTCCAATGGGTTATCATACTCTGCCTGACAGTCGGGGCACATTATAAAAGAGCGCATGGTAGTTTTGGGGCGATCGTAAGGGACATCTTCTATTATGGTGAAACGGGGTCCGCAATTGGTGCAGTTGGTGAACGGGTAATGATAGCGTCTGTCTTCAGGGCTGAAAATTTCCCTGAGGCAAGCCTGGCAGGTGGCGATATCCGGGGACACCGGCTGATACTTGCCTTCCTCGGCGATGCTGTGGCGGATTTCAAAGATCGCGTATTCTACCGGGGGGTGATAGGTAACGGAGATGCTTTCTACGTGAGCCAGCGGAGGCGTGTTGTTTTGAAGCTCGGACAAGAAGCGCTTAATGTCTTTGCTTTCACCCTGGACTTCGATTCTGACATCCTCGGAGGTGTTGCACACCCAGCCTTTCAGATTGTATTTGCTGGCTAGCTGGTAAACGAAAGGCCTGAAGCCAACTCCTTGCACTATGCCGCGAGCGCTGATTCGCGCTAATTCTAATATGCCAACTTTAGCCATGAGCAAATGAATTTTACTTTAGATATGTGACTAGAGCAAATTCGAGGCCTCTTTTTTTCAGGTGCGTTTACACTTGCTTGACAGCAGTGGTATCTGGTGCTACGATAGCATCGTTATCCGAGGCACGATAGAATTATCATATGAACCACAAAGATATGACAGGCATCGCTATTATCGCTGATAGCATTGCCTGTATTCCGAAAGAACAAGCTGAGGGCTACGGGATTAAGATAATTCCGGTCAATATACTGTTCAATGGCCAGGTTTACCGAGACGTTATAGACCTGAGTTCGGCTCAGGCTTATGAGTTTTTGGAAAAAGCTCCCGAATTCTGGAAAAGTTCTGCGGCTTCCCCCGATGATTACCTGAGAGCCTACAGGGAACTCAGCAAGCATGCCCGGAGTATTCTGGTGGTCACCATATCTTCAAAGCTGAGCATGTTCTACACCAGTGCCCTGGATGCTAAGGAAATATTCAAGGATGAATCGCCTCAAATTGCTATTGAGGTTATAGATAGTGAAACTGCTGCCGCTGCTGAAGGTCTTATTGCGCTGGCAGCAGCTCGGGCTGTTGCTGAAGGCAAACCTTTTGATGAGGTCATTGCTGTAGCTAAAAAAGTTAAGGAGCGGGTGAAATTTCTTGGCCTTTTGGAAACCATTCGCTATGTTTACAGGACTGGAAGGATACCCAAGGTTGCTTCTGAAATAGGCTCTATGCTTTCTATTAAGCCCATTCTTACCGGTTCCAAAGGTCGTATCCATTTTGCTGCTGCTGCCAGGACTAGACAAAGTGGGGTTAAAAAAATGCTCCAGATAATGCGAAACCATATAGGTGATTCGGAGCCGCTTCATGTGGTGGTGATGCACGCTGACGCGATTGAAGAAGCCGAAAAGCTCAGGGAAAAAGTAGCCGCTGAGTTTAACTGCGTTGAGATTTTCATTACTGATTTAAGCCCCGTTATGGGTTATGCTACCGGGCGAGGGACACTGGCCCTGGCTTACTATAAGGAAGACAGCTTTGATTAATGAGGTCATAGCAGTAGTTCTGGGCTATCTAATAGGCTCCATTCCTTCAGCTTACATTATCGGCCGTTTGATGGGGAAGATAGATGTGCGCCAGGAGGGCGACGGACGAATAAGCGCAGCGGCTGTGCACAGGAAGCTGGGTGCTGTTCCATTTGTATTGGTTGTTCTGATGGATGTGGGCGCGGGGGTGCTGACTGTGTTGATTGCCAGTATGCTTACCGAATCTCAAATAGCAGTATTGATTGCTGGTTTTGCTGCGGTGGTCGGCCATAACTGGTCCGTCTTTTTGAAATTCAGAGGTGGAATGGGTGCCACGACAATTTATGGCGTGCTTGTTACCCTGGTATGGTGGCAGCTTTTGGCAGTGGCAGCAGCTGCCTTCATTCTCTTCCTTATCATGAAGCGAAAGAAATCAGGGCTGAGCACTGCAGTTTTAATTATTGCGTTATCTATTCTTCTTTTTGTCCAGAAAGCCCCCCTGATTCTAGTGATATATCCTTTCGTTCTGATCATGCTTATGCTTCTGAAGCGTTTCCAGATAAGTAAGACAGGTCCCCGATAACTCCAAATCAAACACCGACTTAGCCTCGGGATATTCAGTTATCTTGTACCACTTATGTCGTCGCCGCTAAATCTAATAACACTGGGTGTAAATTTGCAGGACTTCGTTTGGGTCACTTACAGGGCGCCCGTTGAATAGGACAGCCGTATCGGCAATAGCGTGAAATGCGCATATAGCCAGGTTTTCCTCCGTAACGCCCACGTCACGCAGCCTCATCGGATGGCCCACCTTTTTCATCAAATCTTCCACCGCGTCTGCTGCTGCCAGGGCAGCATCGCGCTCGGTCATACCGTGGATGTTTACGCCCATAACCTGTGCTACCTGTGCCAGCTTGTCATTAGCATGGTCCGCGTTATACCGCATTACCTTGGGAAGCACTATGCCGCAGGCTGCTCCGTGCGGTACATGGTGTAGTGTGCCAACAGTATGTGCCATGCCATGTGCCAGCCCGACCTGGGCAATGGTGAATGCCCATCCTGCCATAGTAGCTGCTAACTGCAAATTGAGCCGTGCCTTTTCATTCTTACCATCGGCTACAACGAGCGGCAGGTTCTCGTTGATCAGGCGTATAGCCTGCAATGCCATACCGTCACAAATCGGATTTGCCATAGTGCTGGTCATAGCCTCAATGGCATGTGTCATGGCATCCATGGCAGTACTAACAGTCATATCTTTGGGCAGGGACATGGTGAAGCGCGGGTCCAGAATAGCCACGTTAGGCATGATTTTTGTATCTACAATGAAGAGCTTACGTCCGGCACTCTTGCTTGTGAGGACAGCCACATTTGTTACTTCGCTGCCGGTTCCCGCTGTTGTTGGAATGGCGATGTGCGGGGTTTGAGGCTCAGTGAGCACCAACATGTTAAGATGATCATTCGCCTTGCCGCCGTTCTTTAAGGTTACACAGACCCCTTTGGCGGTATCTATGACACTGCCGCCGCCCACGCTTACGATACAGTCCGCCTTGAGTTCGCGTGCCACGGTAGTAGCCGCATCCACTGTTTCCAGGTCGGGGTCCGATGGGATATTGTCATAGATGCCCACACAGAAGTCCACGAGGGCGTCTTTAACCAGCTGGGCAAGCCCTGCTTTCCTGACCCCGGGATCGGTAAGAATCAAAGCCCTGCGGCAGCCAAGATCTGCAATCGCCTTGTAGATTGCGCTCAGAGCTCCGTGTCCGGCGATTACAGTAGTCGGGCAATTATATGAAAAACCATCTATCTTCTTATAGTCCGACATAAGCTGGAAGGACATGTTTGTCTTATGGTCGGCAATGGCCACCACATGTATTCTCTTGACCTGGGTATATTCGTGTAAACCGGCGAGGCCAAATTCGCGTCCCACACCTGACTGCTTATACCCGCCGAAGGGGCAGAAATCGGCCAAGACGTGGTAATTGTTAATCCACATGGTTCCGGTACGGACTCCTCTCGCCATGCGCTCCGCCCTAGCGGTGTTGGTGGAAAATACTCCACCTCCCAGGCCGTAAATCGAGTCATTGGCAATGGCGACCGCTTCTTCATCACTGTCGAATTTTATTACACAGGCGACCGGGCCGAAGATCTCTTCCTGCGCGATACGCATCTTGTTGTTTACGTTGGCAAAGATGGTGGGAGCATAATAGTACCCGCCTGTGATTCCTGAAACCTCGACGCGCTTGCCGCCGGTGATAAGCTCCGCGCCTTCCTCCTTCCCCAGCTTAACGTAACCTTCAACCGTAGCTAATTGCTGTTTGCTGATAAGAGGTCCCATGTGAGAGGTAGGGTCCATCTGGTATCCGATGCGGAGAGATTCGGCCCGTTTTTTCATCTTGTCGAGAAACTCATCGTAGATCTTTGATGAGACTAATACGCGCGTGCCTGATTCGCAT
>MGOH01000002.1:7172-15711 GCA_001795315.1 Chloroflexi bacterium RBG_19FT_COMBO_48_23 | reverse complement strand
ACAAGATGGAACTGAATTGCCAACGCTGGAGGTTCTGCCTCAAAATTGAGTTTAAGCTGAACACTAAACATGGACATTGAAGTAATATATAAAAACTTAGGCGAGTTTGTGGTGTCTTTTCAGTGGTTAGAGAATCTCTTCAGGGAAATCGGCTGGTTTATTATGGACCCCGAGCGAAAATATTGGCCACCCAAAACTTGAAGAACAGAGAGTACAAGCAAACTCATGAATGAGGTTCAAAAGCTTTATTGCGACCTAATTGACAGGATTGCTCCTGAAGATGCTGAAGAAACAAAGCCAGGGGATATCAAGGCTTAATTCTTGTGGGGTTGCAACTTTGACTAGGGTTGCTTAACCAGTCTTCAGTGGTGAGTTTCGCAGCAAGCTCAATCTGTTGTAATTCATTTTATCTGCCTGTGCTATAAATCAGGGCTGACATAGATTAGCTGCGTTACATGGCGTTACATGAGTCGAGCAAAGGGATTATTAACTTGGGGGACTGGCAATCTGGTCTAAATGTGTTCGAATATCGGGTATAATCGTACGCCCAACTTAACATACATCCCAATGTTTGTGCAGTGGTAAATAAATCAGCTGGTACCAGGCTTGCAGCTGCCCACTGCTACCAGCGGGCAGCTGGTTTTTTGTCGCCGTTAAGCTAACTAATATCTATATCTGGCAAAAAGAGCGCCTGTGTTACTTATCTGAATAGGTAACCTCAAGAACAACGGATGACCATTCGATCGATTCAAGGACATAGTTGCCATTGCTAACCCTATCGAACAGTGCCTCCACTTGAAAGCGGTCAATATTCCAGTCAGTTAGCACCCTCATTTCCGTGGTTACATCTACGACGGTCGGCGGCTCAAAAAAGGAGCCAGTGCTTGATAGTTTGCCACCGAGATAGCCGAATTCTGGCAGGCTGGCACCATGGGTGGTCTTCCACAGCGTTAAACCGCCGAGTCCTGTAGCAGGGCCGTACCAGAACGGGTTGCCAATAATCTGGCCAGTCGTGAACTTCAGGCTGGCGTTCTGTATATTTTTGCCTCCCAACTTTGAAATATCGAAGCTCCAGAAAGCACGATGGCCTATATTCTTAGCATCATCTCCAGCCCAGGTCTTGGAATAGTACGTGGCATTTTTCTGATTTACTGTGCCGGTTTCTGAAGCAACCGGGTCGATGATGATTGTCTTTACGGGTGATGAGACAGCAACCATCGCATTGCCTGTTGCCTTGCCGCCTCTGGAATCAGTCATGGTGACTGCTATGTTAAAATTCCCGTCTTTATTTGGAGCCACCCAGGTTACTTCGCTGCCTGTGCCGGTGATGATTCCATCACTGGCTGACCAGCTATATTTGACCGGGTCGTAATCGGGGTCAGTAGCAATACAGGTAATCGTCGAGCTGTCCCCATAGGTCACTTCTGCCGGCTTGGCAGTTACACTTGAGATTACCGGCGCCACGTTAGGTTTGGACGTCGGTGCTGGCAATGTTGGTTCTACGGAAGGGGCAGCACAACCACTGCCCAGCACGGTTGCCGTAATCAACACTGCCATCGCTATAACCGAACCACATCTGAAAACTCTCATTTTAATTCACCCCCTTTAATAAAATTATACGCCACATATATTAATATTTCTATCTGTTTATAACGGTGAGGAGTGAGGAAAGGTTTAGCCATCAGGTTTGTGCTAGCAAAACAAGCGGGCTGGAGCCCTGCAACTACTACAGGCAAACTGCGATATTCTATGGCTCGTTCGTTGCTCTCTGGAAATTGCTTTGTTATAATCGCTGATAAAGCGGCTACCTTAAAAGGTCGCCCGATAATTGGTTTTGGCGAGGCTAAAGCCTGGCAGCCATTTTAAGCCGAATGTAAGAAGAAAAGAGGGAATTTCATGGCTAAGGTTAATACTGTGCTCGGTGAGATTTCTGCGAATGAGCTTGGCATGACCCTGATGCACGAGCATCTGATTTTTGCTTATCTGGGGTGGGACTGCGATGCGCTGGCTCCGCCCTACGACCGTGAAGCAGCCGCCACGGCTTGCGTGGAAGCTTTGAAGGAGGCAAAGGGCTACGGCTTGAAGACGCTGGTTGATGCTACTGCCACCGACATGGGCAGGGATGTAGAGCTGCAGAAGATGGTCTCCGACAGGCTGGGCATAAATGTCATCTGTGCTACAGGCTTTTACACGGAGAAATTCGGGAGGGCCGGCTATTTTAAGTTTCGCAGCCAGACGTATGACATCACCACTGAATTATGCGAGACGCTTGTTAAGGAGATTACGCAGGGCGTAGGCAATACCGGGGTGAAAGCTGGTGTTATCAAGGTAGCCACGGGACATGCCAGAATAAGTTCTTATGAGGAGAAGGTGCTTAAGGCGGCAGCCAGGGCGCAGAAAGAGACCGGTGTGCCCATCATCACCCACACCGAAGCCGGAACCATGGGGCAGGAGCAGGCTGACCTGCTCATCTCCGAGGGTGCAGACCCCAACCGTTTAGTTATCGGGCACATGTGCGGTAATGCCGACCTGAAATATCACCTCTCAGTTCTGGAAAAGGGAGTGAACATAGCTTTCGACCGACTGGGCATTGACATTCTCTTCCCTGACAAGCTGAGGAAGGCTTGCCTCATTGCCCTGATTGGTATCGGCTATGTCGACAGGATTCTGCTTTCTCAGGATTGCTGGGCATACTGGCTGGGCCGCCCCTACGAGTTTTCAGATGCCGCCAAGCCGTTCCTGGCTAACTGGTCCTATGTCCATGTCTTCAATAATATTATCCCGGCTCTCAAGGAGGCGGGAATCAGCCAGGACAAGATTAATACCCTCATGGTGGAAAACCCGCGGAGAATATTCAGTGGCGAGTAGCGTAAATCGAGAGCTATTCGAGGCAGACCCGGCCGCATTTCTGGACAGGTCGATTAAAGAATATGTGGCTAGAAGCCCGGGCAACCACCTTCAGTCCTTCGACGGCGATTGTATTTTCGATGAGCCACTGGTTGGTTTTGCCGACGGTGATGATGCCATATTTCAAGATTATAAGTCGATAATAGGTGATTTCCATGTCACTCCACGGGAGGCTCTGGAAAAGCACTTCGATTCCAAAGGAAGCAGCCAGGAACGCCCGGCACAGGTGAGCGTTATATCCTTTATCCTGCCTGTTACCTACGAGACACGGCTGAGCTTGCGCAAGGAAACCGTGGTTCCTTCACTTAGGTGGAACCACACGCGCTGGCACGGTCAGGACTTCATTAATGAGCTATCACGTTATGTGATAGCTTTATTGGATAGCCTGAGCTACCAAGCTGTGGCTCCGGAGCTGTCTGATTACTTCGAATCAATCAATTTGCCCGGTGGTTATGTGTCTAACTGGTCACAGAGGCATATCGCCTATGCCGCTGGCCTGGGGACCTTCAGCCTGAACGATGGCTTCATTACGCCCAAGGGAATGGCTATGCGTTGCGGCAGCGTGGTAACCGACGCCATAATTCCTCCCAGCCCCAGGGTATACAAGGACCATTTTGCTAATTGCCTTTTCTACAGCGATGGTTCCTGTCAGCGTTGTGCTGAGCGATGTCCTGCCGGCGCTATCAGCGAGAAGGGGCATGATAAGAACAAGTGCCTGGAGTTCCTGTTTGTTAAACAGAAAAAGATACTCAAAGAGTTGGGGAGGGATGAAGGTTATATCGGTAGATACCAGGGCTGTGGTTTGTGCCAGACGAAGGTGCCCTGTGAAGCCAGGATACCACCCAAAACCAGGGATAAAAGAACGTAGGGACAGGTCTTTAGACCTGTCCGATAAAGTTGGACAGACCTGAAGGTCTGCCCCTACATTAGATGGCCAGGAGGGATTGAGATATGAGTGAAGTTGAAAAAGCTGTTTCCTGCTTTAATGAGGGGTTCATGTGTTCTCAGG
This sequence comes from Chloroflexi bacterium RBG_19FT_COMBO_48_23, assembly GCA_001795315.1. Next base: position 11,795 of record MGOH01000002.1, on the reverse strand, counting down.
CAGTGCTTTCAGCATATGCCGAACAATTCGGCCTGGATCACGAAGCTGCATTAAGGGTCAGTGCCGCTTTCGGTGGTGGAATGGGTCGTATGGGGGAAACGTGCGGAGCCGTGACCGGGGCTTTTATGGTTATAGGTCTCAAATATGGTCGCACAGCAGTTCAGGATACACAGTCACATGAAAAGACCACCCGGCTCGTTAAGGAGTTTGTAGACAGGTTTAAATCTATTAATGGCTCAATTTTATGCCGGGAATTGCTCGGCTGCGATTTAAGCACTCCGGATGGCTTGAAAACTTTTGTGGATAAGAAGCTCCGTGATAGCCTTTGTGCCAAATTTGTCCGGGATGCGGCGGAGATTGTGGAGCAGTTGTTGAAATAGACAGCGCAGTGAAGAGACCTATTGACATAAGAGGGGCGATGGGTTATGCTTTACTTAGTATTACGAGGTATAGTCCGCGTATTTAGTTAGGGGGCGTCTGTAGAGTGGAGATATTCTATTTCGCATTGCTCGTGGTGCTGGCTTTCTGGCTTGGCGCTTGCCCCTTTTCCTTGTGGGTTGGGAAGTGGCTGTTAGGGAAGGACATAAGAGACTATGGAGACGGCAATCCCGGGGCAACCAATGTATTACGAGCCGGAGGCCGTAAAGCTTTTGTCCTGGCTCTGTTTCTGGATATGGGCAAAGGCGTCCCTTTAGTAGCCTTGGCGCATTATTATTTTGAACTGCCTATGGCTATGGTTATGGCGGTGGGGTTGAGCGCCATATTGGGTCATGCCTTCACTCCTATGCTGAGGTTCAACGGCGGCAAGGCTCTGGCAGTTATGGGTGGAGTTATGATAGGACTACCTCAACATGAGATATTTTTTGCGCTTGTTATCTTCATGTTATTAGGGTTCCTGTTGATAGATATCGATGCCTGGCGGGTGATGTTCGGTACAACGGCCACATTGATTTATCTGGTGGTTACAAAAGGGTTATCATTGGAACCGCTGTTTATGCTGTGTGTGATAGCGATACTGGTGGTAAAGCACTTTGACGATTTGAAAACCAGGCCGAGATTAAAGGGAAAGCTTATCACCTGGTTTCGGGGAAGAAAAGCGGCAAGCTTAGGCCGGTCATAGAAGTAGTGAGATAATGTTGTATCAGATAGTGGTTGCTGTTTTGCTGGTTATAATAGCGATTAATGTCATTCTTAATTTGAGGTCGCTCAGGAGACCGGATATCAATAGCAGGATACGTGAACCAGTACCTCTAGTTTCGGTTCTTATTCCTGCCCGCAACGAAGAAGAAAATATAGAAGCTTGCTTGAGGTCATTGCGGATACAGGATTACCCAAACTTTGAGATTATAGTTTTGGACGATAATTCTGAGGACCGCACGGCTGAACTTGTTGAAGCTATGGCGGCTAAGGATAAGCGTATCAGCCTTATAAAAGGTGCACCACTTGCTGAGGGGTGGGCGGGTAAGCCTTTTGCCTGTTACCAGCTCGCTGAAAAGGCCAGAGGCTCATGGCTGATGTTTATCGATGCTGACACCACACATGCTCCGCACATGGTGCGCAGCACAATGGCACTGGCTCTTGAGCTTAAGCCTTCCCTGCTCTCAGGATTTCCTCGCCAGATGGCTGAGTCTCTTCCCGAGAAGATAGCCATGCCGTTAATGTACTTTGTTATCATGAGTTGGTTTCCATTGTGGTGGCTGCATCGCTCCGGGGGGACGAGGCCATCGCTGGCTATCGGTCAATTTTTACTATTTCCCAGAGAAGATTACTGGCGTATCGGTGGGCACATGGCAGTGCAGGATAAAATACTCGAGGACGTGTGGCTGGGAGTTGAGACAGTTAAAAATGGCGGACGGCATATTGCTATTGATTTATCTACAGTATTCTATTGCCGCATGTACCGAGATGTGGGGTCAATTTGGGGAGGATTTGTCAAGTGGATGTATTCAGTGGCAGCGTTATCCCCACTAGCGCTGGTTGGATTGTTAGCTGCTGGCATTGTTTTCTATCTGGCTCCGTTCTACAACCTGTGGAATGGCTTTCTTTCGGCGGCGGCTCCGACCGATTGGCGGTTCATCATTGTTTTCCAGGTAGCTATGGTTATATTTATGCGCTGGGTGGTGGACCATCACTTTAGACAATCGTTTCTTTCAACTTTCTTACATCCGCTCGGGTTTTCATTTCTTTGTGCAGTTGGCCTTTATGGTGGATGGCGCGAAGTAGTCGGTCTGGGTGTCCGCTGGAAGGCACGGCTTTACGGCGAGGCATCAGGCGTCAAATAAAATCAAGTCAAGTCCCCCTGACCTTTGAAGTTCGGTTTAATGAAAGCGTTAATACTGGCTAGCGGCTTCGGCACAAGACTCTATCCTCTGACTCTCACCAAAGCGAAAGCGCTGCTCGAGTACAAAGGCAAGGCAATATTAAGCCATGTTGTGGACAAGATTCCTGAGAATGTAGATATCCTGGTTAATATTAATAAGAAGTTCGAAGCTGATTTTCTTCGCTGGCAGAGTTCGATAGACAGGGCGGTTACCCTGTGTGTCGAGCCTGTACTCACCGAAGAGCAGGCATTAGGTGCTATAGGCTCTCTGGATTACTGGATTAGAGCCGAAAACATAAATGATGACCTGCTGGTCATAGCCAGCGACAACTACTTTGAGTTCGACCTGCGCCGTTTTATTGCCGATTACGATGGGGAAAATACCCTGGTGGCCGTTTATGATATCGGTGACAGAAGCAAAGCCAGCCAGTATGGCGTTGTCCACCTGGACGGGAACAGGATAACCGAGCTCGAGGAGAAGCCGGCAAAACCTAAATCTAGCCTCATCGCTATCGCCTGCTACATTTTTCCGCCCCGGATATTTCCTATCCTGTTCCAATGCTGTAACCGTGGCAAGAGGGACAATCTGGGAAACTTCATAGCTCACCTGATAGAAACAGATGAAGTCCGTGCTTACACCTTCAGTGAGCTGTGGTTTGACATCGGCAGCATTGAAATCTACCGGTCGCTCCAGTAGACCGGCTCAGAGATATCTGAAAACACCTAGCTCTAGCGTACTTCTTGCTCAGGCAATCGGAATTCTGATTTTACACAGGTTTTACACAGAGGCAAAACTGCGGTAATACCCCACGTCTATACTGATGGTAGTTTATCGGCTTGCCCTGTGAAAGAGGCAAGTCAGAAGGGGTGAATGATGAACAAGGAGCTTTTCGCTATTCTAAGTGGTTATGTGTTTGTATCTCTGATTATCTGGCTGAGTGCCTTCTATTTGCTGTGATGTCCTCTCGAGCCGCTGCAACATGTTAGGCTGAGGCGATGCTGAAGCCTCGCATGTTTAAATCCATCCGCATTATTGCAAACCCCCTCGTTTTGTGTCATTCTATCCCCCTCGCTCATTCTGAGCCTGTCGAAGAATCCGAGCCCTTCGCTGTTTTTCGTCAACCTCTTCCTCCCGCTCATTCTGAGCCTGTCGAAGAATGTATACTCAGGGTAAACTCCGCGAAGAATCTCCACTTGAAGCGTACTTTGCTGAGACAAAACAGGCTAATCTTGAGAACAGCGGGAATCCCTGTGGTATAATAGGGAGTTTTCACAAAACCCGAATAGCATATATATCGCTGTAAAAGGAGAGCATCTTGGAAGCAATTTTAAGCAATAAAGCGTTATGGGTACCTGCGGCTGCCTGGTGTCTGGCTCAGGTGCTGAAGGTTATAATTGGCTCGTTAAAGAACAGGCGATTAGACTGGTCTTACCTGACTACTATGGGCGGCATGCCCAGCGCGCATGCTACGCTGGTATGCGCACTGGCTACAACGATAGCCCTGGTTGATGGCGTAGGCTCGTCTCTCTTCGCTATAGCTGCTCTCTTCGCCCTTCTGGTAATGTATGACGCCGCTGGAGTGCGGCAGACGGTAAGCACCCAGTCCACAATGCTGAATCGCATACTGGAAGAGCTTTTCAAAAATAATCCTGCCTTTCAGCAGCGTCTGCGTGAGCTTATAGGTCATACCAAGTTCGAAGTGGCCGCGGGAGCCGTGTTGGGGATTGTGTTTGCATTCCTGCTGGCGTGGCAGTGGTAGCTAAGAGTCAGTTTCTGCAGGAAGCCTGTGCCATAATTCGGTTACCCTGGCTCTGAGCTCGTCCATAGAGCAATCAGTATTGACGACCACATCTGCCTGCTTCGCCTTTTCTTCTTGTGGCATCTGAGCGCGGAGGCGGGTCAGTACCTGCTCTTCGCTGAGCCCTCTTGAGCTTTTCAATCGTTTCACTATAGTGGCTTCCGGCGCTGTGGTCACCCAGAGCTGGTCTACCAGCGGCATCCAGCCGGCTTCTATGAGCAGAGCAGCTTCAAGGACTACTACTCCGGTACCTGCCCGGCGATATTCCTCTATTTTTTGCCTGACTATCTCATATATTCTGGGGTGTGTTATCTGGTTAAGCCGAGCCAGAGCTGCGTTATCGTCAAAGACCAGCTTGCCCAGCTTGCTGCGGTCTATTTCACCGCCGGGACCTATTATAGACTTACCGAAAGCTGCCAATATTTCTCCATGGGTTTCGGTACCGGGTTGGAGGAGTTCGTGACCTAATTCGTCCGCGTTGATAGGGACAGCACCGAGTTCAGC
>MGOH01000002.1:0-7153 GCA_001795315.1 Chloroflexi bacterium RBG_19FT_COMBO_48_23 | reverse complement strand
GTCTTGCCGGTGCCGAAGTTGCCTGTGATGCCGATAACGAACATCACCCTCACCCTGACCCTCTCCCATCAAGGGAGAGGGGAAAATGAAGAACTGTCCATCTACGTGTCACTTTGAGCCTGTTGAAGAATCTGAGCCCACTCTTTATCCCCTTCGCTCATTCTGAGCCTGTCGAAGAATATATGATCGAGGTAAACTTCGCAACATAGATTCTTCGGTCTCTCCGTTCCTCAGAATGACATAAAGCTAAAAACCTCTTAAGAAGACAGAATGAAACTTAGTTATTAAACAAATGCTGATATGCCAAGCAGCTCACGGCCGATAACCAGTTTCTGAATCTGGGTAGCACCATCAGGGAAAGTGAGGGTGCGGGCATCGCGGAAATAACGCTCCACAGGGTACTCCTCGGATATGCCGTAGGCGCCGTGTACCTGTATGGCTTTCGATGTTACTTCAACAGCTATGTCGGTGCTGTAGGCTTTTGCCATGGAGGCTTCCTTGAAGGGGGTTTCGCCTTTTCCTATGAGGTACAGAGCCCGGTAGCAGATTAATCGGGCGGCATCGGTCAGTATGGCCATATCGGCTATCATTTCCTGAACCAGCTGAAAGCTGCCGATGGGGCGACCGAACTGCTTTCGTTCCCTGGCGTATTTGATGGCAGCGTCGATAGCAGCCTGGGCTAAGCCTATGGCTCCTATGCCCACGGCGACTCGAAGCTTACAAAGCTCGCCCAGCGCCAGTAGGTAGGCGCTGCCCGGTGTGCCAATTAGATTGCCCTTTGGTATGCGGCAATCATCGAAATTCAACTCGGAGGTGGGGCAGGAGCGGCAGCCCAACTTGGGCAGTTCGCTGGTAGTGAATGGTGACTCCGCCTTATCGACGAGAAAACAGGATATGCCTCTGGCTCCCTTGCTCCGGTCTGTGGAGGCAAAGACGACTGCCAGGTCGGCGATGCCGCCGTTGGTTATCCATGTTTTGGTGCCGTTTAATACATAGTGGTCTCCATCGAGTACGGCTGAAGTTGCTAAATCCCGGGCGCCGGAGCCGACGTCGGGTTCGGTCAGGCAGAAGCAGGTGATTTTCTCCAGCGACATTATCTTTGGTATGTATTTTGCCTTTTGCTCTGGGGTGCCGTGTTCGACCAGTATAGGCAGCACGCTGCCGTCCTGTATCAGCACAATCATGCCCAGGCTGAGGTAAGCGCGAGCCAGTTCCTCTCCGAGCACAGCATATGAAATGAGGTCCAGACCCTGGCCGCCATACTCAGGGGATAAAGTTGAGCCTACATAGCCGAAGGGGAGTAGCTTCTTCAGCAGTCCCAGGGATACATCTTTAGGCAGGGGATGATATTTTCGGTCATATTCATCGGCGATTGGTATTATTTCGCGTTCCATGAACTCGCGTGCGTTTTTCTGAAGTATTTTCTGCTCTTCGTTCAGTTCTAGAATCATGGGTGCCCCCTCTTTAGTTTCCTTGAAGGAATTGTAAACCAAGTTTTGAGCATTGTCTAGCGGCATATTGCTGGTGCCTCCTCTCCCGATAGGAGTTAAAATGTAAATCATAGACCTTCACGGCTGGTGTTATGTCATTTATCTTTGGAATGATATAATTGGTGTAGGGTGGTGCTGGAGTATGCATGAGGCTTTGCTTTATGAAAAGCTTCCTGACTCGAGGGTGCGCTGCAATGTGTGCCAGTGGCGTTGTGTTATCGGGCCGGGCAAGTTCGGTGTCTGCCGGGTGCGCCGAAACGACGGCGGCGTGCTTAATGTACTTAACTACGCTCAGGTCTCCTCGGTAGCCGTTGACCCTATTGAGAAAAAACCTCTGTTCCACTTTTTCCCGGGAAGCATGGCTTTATCTTTGGGCACCTGGGGATGTAACTTCCATTGTAAACATTGCCAGAACTGGCAGATTTCCTGCATCGAGAAGCCAGTGGAGATGACGGATGAATCACACCGCATACCACCGGAGGGGGCTGTCAGGCTGGCAAAGCAGCGTAATTGTGGCGGTATCACCTGGACATATAACGAGCCGAGCATCTGGTTCGAGTACACATTAGATTCGGCAAAACTGGCTAAAAAGGAAGGTCTTTATACGGGTTATGTGACCAACGGCTATCTAACGCCTGAGGCTCTGGATGTTATCGGGCCTTATCTCGATGCCTGGCGGGTTGATATTAAGGGCTTTAGCGATAAATTATATCGAGACCTGGCAAAAATACCCCGGTGGAGTGGTATTCTAGGGGTGGCTAAACAGGCGCAGCAGAAGTGGGGTATGCACGTGGAGGTGATAACCAACATAGTCCCGACGATGAATGACGATGATGAGCAGTTAAATGGCATCGCCACATGGATGCGTGATGAGCTGGGTGAGCTAACGCCGTGGCACGTGACCCGCTTCTATCCTAACCATAACCTGAGGCATTTGCCGTCGACTCCAATAGAAACTCTGGAGAAGGCTTATGATATCGGCAAGAAGGCGGGATTACGTTTTGTCTATCTGGGCAATGTTCCCGGTCACGGTGCGGAAAATACTGTCTGTTACTCTTGCGGCAGGATAGTGGTTCAGAGGTTTGGCTACGATGTTCATTTGATAGGTGTCACCGGTTCCAAATGTAAGTTCTGCGGAGCTGAGCTTAATATCAAGGCGGCCGGCTGGTCTCGCCAGGTTTCAGCTTCGGCAGAAGGGGTATCATGATAAGGAATTCAGTTGTTGCCGGACAGTTTTACCCGGGCTCATCGGAGGGGCTCAAGAGGATGATTGAAACTATGGTGGATGATAGGGCGGAGAAAGTTGAGGCAATCGGGCTGGTTTCGCCTCATGCCGGGTATATCTACTCCGGCGTGGTAGCCGGGGCAGTCATATCCAGGGTCAAATTCAAGGATACCTTTGTCATACTTGGTCCCAATCATACGGGGAGGGGAAAAGCTTTCAGTATAATGACGAAAGGGGCGTGGGAAACACCTTTGGGTGAGGTAAAAATCGACTCGGAGCTTGGGAAGCGGATTTTAGATTCCTCAAGCTATCTGGAAGAAGACTATACGGCGCATCAATACGAGCACTCGCTCGAGGTCCAGGTGCCTTTTTTGCAGTATTTTAAGCCAGATGTTAGGATAGTGCCCATAGTCCTGGCTCATACCAACGGCGCCACTTATAAGAAAATCGGAATGGAATTAGCCGGTGCGATTAGGGAGTCGAAGAAGGGAGCTTTAATACTGGCTAGCAGCGATATGACCCATTACGAGCCTCATGAAACCGCCCGGAAGAAAGATAGACAGGCTATTGATGCCATACTGGATTTGGATGAAGACGAGTTGTTGAGGCGGGTTGACGAGTTCGACATATCGATGTGCGGCTATGCGCCGGTAGTTAGCCTTATCTCTGCAGCTAAGGAATTGGGGGCTAAAAAGGCGGAACTGGTCAAGTATCAGACGAGCGGTGACACTTCCGGGGACTATAGCAGTGTTGTAGGCTATGCTGGGATACTAGTAAAATAAGGACAGTCGAAGAAGAGCGTGGTGATATGGCAAAGCAGCGTAACCAGATGGCGGAGTTGGCACGGAAGGCAGTAGAAAAATATATCCGCTATGGCAAGGTTTTCAGGCCAAGGAAGCTTACTGCCGAAATGAAGTCGAAGGCCGGTGTTTTTGTGTCTATCAGGAAACACGGCGAATTGAGGGGTTGCATTGGCACTTTTCTGCCAACGAGCGCCAACGTAGCAGGGGAAATAGTAGCCAATGCCATAAGTTCAGCTACGCAGGACCCCCGGTTTATTCCGGTCGGGCCTTCTGAACTGGATGACCTTGAATACAGCGTGGATGTTCTTACCGGGCCGGAGCCGGTGCGAAACGTCGACCAGCTTGACCCGAGGAAGTATGGCGTAATCGTGGAATGCGGTTTCAGGCGCGGGCTGTTGCTGCCTGACCTCGAAGGTGTGGACACTGCTGAGGAGCAAATCAGAATTTGCCGGGCTAAGGCTGGCATATCAGCCGGAGAGCCGATAAGATTGTATCGCTTTCAGGTAAAAAGATTTAATTGACATAATGGCAAATATCTGCTAGTTTTTGGGCGAGGAGAAAAAGTAGTATGAGATTGATGGTTATCGGTGTTGGCGATTGCGGCTGCAGGCTGGCTCGTGAGTTTGCCGAGTTGAATAAGATGGCAAGGAGTGAGTGGCACGGCAACATAATCACCTGTGCCTATGCTGTAAATAATGACCAAAAACTTTTGGGTGAATTGACTAAATCCGGGTGGGACTGGCTGAAATCCGTGCCGATTCGTGGGCCTCTTGCTGGTGAATCAACCGAAGCTGGCGCCAAGCTAATGCTTCATGAAGGCGAGCGAGTGATGTTAGCTATGAGGCTTGGGGCCTTTGTCAATACGGATGCCTTTCTGTTTATCGCCGGTACTGCTGGCAGCCTTGGTTCTGGGGGAGTTCCTGTAATGATACAGATGCTCAAGGAGCGCCATATGGATAAGCGGGTCTATGCGCTTCTCGTTTTGCCTTTTGACTCTGAGCTAGATAAACCGCAGAGCGTTCACAATACCGCTTTATGTCTGAAGTCTATCGATAAGTTGGCTGATGCCGTGATTTTGGTGGATAATGGGGGTTTGGGGATGCTGGGGAATATAACACCACCCCAGAAGATGGGTAGCTTGAATAAAGAGTTAGTCTTGCCGTTCTATGACCTTCTCTGCTCGGGCGAGATGAGTGGTCCAAAGTATGTTGCCGGCAAAGTGCTCGATGCTGGTGATATAGCGCAAACTCTTATTGGTTGGACGGCGATAGGTGTGGGTAAGGTAAAAATGTCATCATCAAGGCTCCCGTGGAAAAGATTGCCAGGCTTCGAGGAGAAAAGCTCAGAAACGTTAAAAGCTATTGAAGCGATGAATCTGGCTTTGATGCGATTGTCGGTTGACTGCAAATTGGAGGATGCCGGCAAAGCCCTGTATATTCTTTCGGCACCAGCTGGAAAAGCCAACGTCGATATGATTAAGGACTTAGGTAATCGCTTGCGAGAGCTGGCGCCACATTCTGAAATAAGGGATGGTAGTTTCCCCGGAGATAAAAATTTCACCAAAGTCACTGTAATAATATCAGAATTGATTTACGTGGACAGGATCAGGAACTATTACGACAGGGCAGCCAGAATGGCTAAGGTGGCGGCGGGCGAGGAAAAGACGGATTAGAATGACCCTTTTCGACCTGGATGGGCTGGAAGCGAAGGGTAAAGAAGTTCCTGTGTCGGATGATGAGCACTTTCAAGATATGCCCCTGGCAGCCAGAATGCGACCGCGTAGCTTTGCTGAGTTCGTGGGGCAGGAGCACCTGGTGGGCGAGGGGCGGGTGCTGAGGAAATGCTTCGATTCAGACCAGTTACCTTCGATGCTTTTTTGGGGGCCACCGGGCAGCGGCAAGACGACTTTGGCATATGTTATCGCCAGCGTTACCAAGTCACATTTCAGCCCGCTGAGTGCTGTCAGCGCTGGTGTAGCTGATTTAAGGCGTATTGTAGAAGAGGCAAGGCGCAGACGTAAGCTTTCAGGGCAGCGAACCGTCCTGTTTATCGATGAAATTCATCGATTCAATAAGACTCAGCAGGACGCCGTATTACCATACGTGGAAAACGGTGTGGTGATTCTAATCGGTGCAACCACGGAAAATCCTTCATTTGAGGTTATCTCAGCGTTGCTCTCCAGATGCCGGGTGTTTACCCTGAATTCACTAACTGATGAAGAGGTTCGTCTTATTGCCGAACGAGCTATTAGAGATGAGAACAGAGGGCTGGGCAAGTTGAAGGTAGAGCTTCCTGAAGACGCTCTGGAGCATCTTGTCGTTATGTCTAACGGCGATGCTCGAGTGGCGCTCAATGCTTTGGAGATGGCAACGCAAGCCACTGCGCCAGATGCTGATGGATATCGGCGGCTCAGCCTTAAGACCATTGAAGAGGCGCTGCAGCATCGGGCTTTGCTTTATGACAAGAGCGGTGACCAGCATTATGACCTGATATCGGCGCTCCATAAGTCGCTGCGCGGTTCTGACCCGGATGCAGCCTTATACTGGCTGGGAAGAATGCTTGAGGCGGGTGAAGACCCTCTTTATATTGCCCGGCGACTGGTGCGCTTTGCTTCTGAAGACGTGGGCATGGCTGACCCTAGAGCCTTGATGGTAGCTGTGGCTGCGCAGCAGGCAGCCCACTTTATAGGCATGCCTGAAGGCAACCTGGCTCTGGCTGAGGCGGTAACCTATCTGGCTACAGCGCCAAAAAGTAATTCCCTGTACGAAGCCTACTCCAAGGTGCAGCAAGATGTCGAGCGAAGTCGTAATGAGCCAGTGCCGCTTCACCTGCGTAATCCGGTCACCAAATTGATGCGCCAGCTTGGACATGGAAAGGGTTACAAATATGCCCACGATTACCCGGACCATTTCGTTGAACAGCAGAACCTGCCGAGCCTGCTTAAGGGAAAGCGCTACTACTCACCCAGTGACCAGGGCTATGAAAAGGAAGTACGTTCCAGGCTTAAGGCCTGGTGGGAAAATAAGCGGGGGAAGAAAGACTGAGACAGAACGCCGTATCTTTTCCTTGTGGCAAGCTTACGCTTGAAGGTCTTTGTTATTTCCCTGACGGCGATGGAATTTTCCCCGCAGTAGTGCTGTGTCATCCTCATCCACTTTATGGCGGCTCGATGAATAACAACGTTATTATGGCGGTAAGTTCTGCCTTGGTTGAGAAGTCGATAGCTGCTTTTATGTTCAACTTCAGGGGTGTGGGTAGCAGCCAGGGTAACTATGGTGATGGCATTGCTGAACAAGAGGATGTGGCAGCAGCCATAAGCTGGCTCATTTCACAGCCAGCGGTGGATGGCGATAGAGTTGGGCTGCTGGGCTACTCTTTTGGCGCCACCGTAGCTTTGCCTGTTGCCTGTACTGACGAGAGGGTCAAGGCGTTAGCGCTCATTTCAATGCCTCCCGGGTCATCACAGATATCTCAATTGAAGAGCTGCCCCAAGCCAAAGCTCATAGCCTGCGGTACTGATGATTTTGTGGTGCCGCTTGACCAGGCAAAGTTGATGAACCAAGAGGCGGCTGAACCGAAGCAATTTGAGCTTATAGATGGAGCTGACCATTTCTGGTTGGGATATGAGACAGTGC
>MGOH01000001.1 GCA_001795315.1 Chloroflexi bacterium RBG_19FT_COMBO_48_23 | reverse complement strand
TTTATGCAATATCCTGCATAGGGTTGGCTGTTAGATACCAGGTCACTTTCCTGAATCGAGCGTAATTTAATGAAGGGTAACAATAGTCAGTTCTGTACAATTTGAATTCTACGCATCACACGAAGCGTCTATCCCCAGATGGCGTCAAGGATTTTTATCCTCATCATCCGCCACACAGGTATGAACGCAGCCACAAGGGACACGGTCAGAAGGACAAAAGCCATGCGCGCGGTATAAGCAGGCTTGGTGGTGAGATAGGCAGGACCGAAGGGGAACTCGAAGGGATGCCGGGCTTCCAATGGTATTATCAGGTACTTAAAAGCCAGAATGCCAATAATTAACCCAACGATTGCGTAGAACAGCGCCCGTATTAAATAGGAGATGGTAATGGAATGCGATTTAATGCCTATAGCACGCTGTATGCCAATCTGGCGCCGCCGATTGACTACATCAACATAAGTGACGATGAAGACCGTAATTCCGGCTATCAGGTAGTTGACTACATTTAATATCTGGTTTATCAGGACAAAGCTTTCGGTCATGCTCTCCAGAAGCCCCGCAGTTTCATCCCAGGTCTGGAAAGCTAGTCCATCCCTGAGGCTGGCTATTCGGTCAATTATAAGCTCAGGGTCAACGCCTTCTTCCAGCTTCACCCGTATGCTGCTGGCTTTGTTATTCATGTTAGGCATCACTGAATTGAATTCCAGGTCGGTGACAAAAGCCTGTATGTCAGTTTGAATGAATCCGGTGTCGAAAATGCCTTTAACCGTATACTGCTTCTCAATACCACTGCTATAAGTTACCACAACTTTGTCGCCAGCGTGCACATGGCGCAATGAGCTGGAATACAGCTCAATATCTTCACGGTCAGCACCGGCTAGCTGAATGCCCAGGAGTATCTGCCCGCGGTCGCGAGCGTCAAGATATCTGCCCTCAATCAAGGACTCCGCAACCTCAAAAACAGCCCGTTCTTGCGCCGGGTTAATCCCGATGACAACACAACTGACCCGCTCATCTTCAAAAGTGACGTAGGCATTTATGTTGTTCCTGGCACTGGCAGCTACAACGCCATCTACAGATTCGATTGTGGCTATAAGCTCATCAACGTGGTTTATCACGGTATTATCACCTTCAGGCTCGATGATAATATCTCCGGAATAGGTCTTTACCAGTATAGTATTCATGCTCACGGTAGCTCCGCTTATCAGCCCCGGAACAAAGAGGAGATTCATGGTCACCAGGATTAACATAAAGATCGTTAATACGATGATGCCGACATTCCCCCTGACAATCGATTTTAAGGCCAGGAATGTAGCCACTCTAAATGACCTGATCATTGTGTTAGACTACCTTCCTTTACCATTGTGCCATCACTGAGCACAATTAGACCGCGGGCATATCTTTTATCATCAGGGTCATGCGAAACAAAAATGACAGTAACCTTTACCTCCCGATTAAGGCCAACCAGTGTCTCCATCACCTTCTTGCTGGATATAGTGTCCAGGTTGGCACAGGGCTCATCGGCAAATATAATCCTGGGGTTGTTTATCAGAGCACGAGCAATAGCCACTCTCTGCTGCTCGCCACCAGATAGTTCCTTGGGGTAATGACGTATCCTCTTCCCCAGGCCCACAAGCTCAAGCAACTCTTTAGCCCTTTTCTTGAAGTCGACTCCCTTCTCACCGAGCATCATGCCGGGCAAATAGACATTTTCATGAGCCGTCAGCTCCGCCAGCAGTGCATATTCCTGAAAAACGTAGCCCAGATGTTGAAGGCGCAGCGTGGCTCTAGCGTCGTCCGGCAGCCTGGTTACGACTTCATTATCAATAATTATCTCTCCTGAAGTAGGCCGGTCAAGCAAGCCCAGCTGTCTGAGCAATGTGGATTTCCCAGAGCCGCTCTTGCCCATAATGCAGACCATGTCACCATCGGCAATACTGAACGATATGCCATCCAGTGCCCTGACCTGCACCTCACCAAGACCGTATATTTTGGCTAAATTTCTAACTTCTAACATATGACTGTAATATCGGGAAATAAATCTTTGCTTACTGCTCGGCAGAACCCATTCTCTTCTGCACCTTCTTCCAGGAATCGGTGATAAGGAAGCTCTCTTCCATATTGTCAATCATGCTGATGAACTTAGTCATAGGTGCTGAAAACGTAAGTACATCGCTGGGAACAAAGGGGCGGGCTGAGATGTCGAACAGCCCTATAACTCCCCTGGGACGATTAGATTTCCCTTCGAGATAGGGATACTGAACAATGGAGCCGCAGCCGGCGCTGAACGGGGTGAAGACCCCATTCGGCTCGGCTTCGTCGAAATTAGCCAGCGTAAACAGGCCAGCCAGGACATCGGGTTGGGCGAAGAAGATGACAACCTCCGGATTATCCGGCTGCTCAAGATTGTCCCATCTTTTGAAGACTATAAAACGAGCTGGGGCTTTAAACGGAGGCGCATGTTTAAACCCTTCCTTAACAAGTTCGGGCGATTTTTTATAGCGTTCTCCCTCAAGCTTGCCCGGGATTCCGCAGGAAAGGAAATATTCGAAGTCAGTCATGACTCTGTGGCTAAACCCGAGATATCTCTTGCCGCCAAAGCAGCCAACCGACTCGGCATTGTAGCTGATAGAACTTCCTTTCCTCACCCTTAACAGGTCGCCGATGACACACTTGTGCCCGGAGGTAGGCTTAACCAGTTCAGCATGACCTTCTTCATCGGTGTAATAGAAGGTAACTGGAAGTTCGGCACCGTTAAAGTACTTTTTCCACAGTGCGCCGAATTTTTCTTTAATCCCCGTGTCCATAATTAGATTCTCCTGTTCGATTCTGCAGCAGCAAACAGCAACCTAGTGGACAAACCGCATGGTTATTAAAGCTACAGCCACATAAAGGAATATGCCTATGAGAACAGAGGGCAAAATCCCCCATCGAGGCAAGATAAATATCATGGCGACGGCATACAGTATCCATGCTGGTATCAAAAACAGCATACCTTTGAAGTATGAGACCGTGGCACCGATACCACTGTTAAAATATATGCTGAGCAGGGTCACAATGGTAATGCTGGGAAAAAACGCCACAAAGGCGGCAAGCAGCCCTTTACCCTGGCTTCCAAAATAAGTTACTAGAGTCACAATCGTTCCGCCGAGCACGAAATATAATGACAGTAATTTAACATCCATATATTATCTCCTCTATGTCTAGCATGTACAAGCAACGAACTATCTAGTAAGCATTATAGAATAATTGCACAGCATTAGAAAATTCAAAGTGCCTGTTACGCTTCAGGGTCGCACAGGCGAAACTAAAGCCTCGCCACTATATGTCCGGTACTGTTGACAAAGGGATTATAATATGACAGACGCAGGCAACTTTAAAATTCGGGGGTAAATAAAATGACTGCAATGCAAAAGACCTGGCTCTACATTTTCCTGTCATTCGCTATTCTTTTTATCGGTCTGCTACCGCTGGAACCTTACCCTGGCAACTTCGTCATTAAAGCCATACCGGCAATAAGTCTGGCTGTGCTGGCGTTCATAGCAGTTTCCGGCTCGAGAGGCAAGCTGCTGTTTGCGTCTCTACTGTTTTGCGCTGCTGCCGATATAGCTCTGGAAATAGCAGCAGGAAAGTACTTCATTATCGGCCTGGGGTTATTCCTCATCGCCCACATAATGTTCATAGTAACTTTCTCCAGAGACTTCAAAGCTCAAAAATCACAGATTCCTGTCATCATTCTTCTTATCGTCTATGCCAAGATGATGGCTTTTGTCCTTACACCGTCGCTCAAAGAGATGGCAATACCGGTATATGTCTATTTAACAGCTATAACTTTGATGGCAATCTTTGCGGCGCTGAGGGGTTCAAAGAACGATTTCACGCTTTATGGAGCCATATCTTTTATCGTTTCCGATTCGATTCTTGCCATAAATAAATTCATGATGCCGGTGCCGGCGGCGGATTACTTCATTATGATTACATATTACCTGTCAATGTTTCTAATAGTTTACGGCTTTTTGAAAGAATAACCTGCGGTGAAGTAAGAAAGTAAAAATGCCCTGCGGTGAATCAAGCATAACTAAGAAGGCTGGATATCCTTTCTTTCGGATATCCAGCCTTACACTGAGTATGTCTTGTTCAATTTTCTTCCACTACCTCCTTTTTCTAGAGTCTTGCTGAGCGGCATCTAGCCTGTAGCCTTGGCTGTAGCCTTGGCCTGCCGCGCCTTCCTGGCAGCCAGGATAAGACCACCGATGGTCGGGTACCAAACAAACGCTGCTGGGAAGAGGATGACTGGGATTGCCACTGCTAGTGCTACGATAATCTCGGCTGTCATTGTTTTTACCTCCTTTCTTTATTTTCCTTGTCTCGACCTTCCGACTATAGTTTAACATGCTAGTACCGCTATGACTTCCGCCGCAATACCTGTTTCCGGCCATCAGAAACACCTAAACCAATCGCTTCAATCCATCACTTCATGCCTACCTGAACCCATATCTGAATAGGTATATATGCTTACCTATGTCGCAATATGGCTTCAAATGCTGAACCCGCGGTTAAGACGAGGTCTTTATAAAGAGTATTAAGGAGAAGGGGAAAATACCGGCAAGCACCATGGGGTTTGAACAATGAGCTTCAAAAAAAGAGGGAAAACGCGTGGTTTTCTTAATTGGCCAATGGTATCATGCCACAGGCAATGTGAAGAAAAAGGTGCTTCCCTTGCCCTTACGGCTTTCCACCCACACTGCTCCTCCATGCAATTCCACAAGCCGTTTCACCATAGCCAGCCCTATGCCGGCTCCTCCATGTCCCCTCTGTCGCGACCTGTCTGCCTTGTAGAAATGGTCGAAAACATGAGGCAAGTCCTCGGCAGTTATGCCGCTTCCCGAATCTGATACAGATACCGTAACCCACCCCGGTGTTTTGTCGCTTGCGCCGATTTTAATAGTCCCACCGGCTCGTGTGTATCTGAGAGCGTTATCAATGAGATTGTGCAGCACCTGACGTATACGGTCCCTGTCGATAAACACCGATGGCAATCCGTCTGGCAGCTCAGCATCAATGGAGATCCGCTTCTCCTGGCAGCGACTCTGGACACTGGCTATCTGTGCCAAAATGAATTCGCCCAACTCGGTGGCACTCTGAGATAACTTAAGCTGGCCAGCCTCCGCCAGTGACAGGTCTCTAAGGTCGGTTACCAATCGGGAAAGCAGCACGGTTTCATCATATACCGAGGCGACCTGCTCCGGAGCAGGTGTAATAACTCCGTCGAGCCAGGCTTCCAGATTTCCCTGAACAATGCTGAGCGGATTGCGCAATTCATGGGCGATGTCAGCCAAAAACTGGCGCCTGCTCTTTTCCTTCTGCTCCAGCTGCTCAGCCATAGTATTAAAAGCATCGGATACCTCACCGATCTCATCATCAGTCTTCTGCGGAACCCGATATGAGAAATCGCCGGTAGCAACTTTACGTGCCGCCAAAGTCAGTTGTCTCATAGGTCCGGTAATGAGCCAGCTGAATAAGAAACCCAGGGCAACGCCAATCAGGACAGCTACCCAGGCTGCCAGCCATAAAGAATTACGAACGCCACTAAGAAAGGCTTGCTCAGCTTCACCTATATAGAAAGGCGCCCCACATTGCCCACCACACCCTGGGTCAGTACAAACAGAGCCTGGCGGAGCTTGCATCTGCGAACTTGTTTGACAGTAGCTACAGA